>CATKEA010000130.1 GCA_949746915.1 uncultured Bacilli bacterium | reverse complement strand
TATAGGAAAATTTATATAAGTTTTAATGATTATATTAAAATATACTTGTTCTTAATTAATAAAACAATGTAATAAATAACTATGGAAGATAATAGTGCAATAAATACGATAAATTATAATAATAAAACAAAAAAAGTTTATTTTATAATTTTGTTATGCAATAATATCATAAATATTTTTACCAAGTAAATTTATAATAACCAATTCACTACTACCACTTGTTCTAATAGGTACACCCCAAGTGCCAATACCACTAGTGGTATATAAAGTATAATCATTCATATTACACACACCACTTCGCACAAAGAAATTACCTGGCCATAATTGGCCTTTATGAGTATGACCAGAAAATTGTAAGTCGACAACCTTACTTGCCTTAAATATTTCTACTGGACGATGATCTAAAAGAATAATAGTATGTGTTTTATTTATACCATCTAGTAAAGTATTTAGAGTCTTTCTTTTTTCAAGTTTATCTTTTCTTCCTACTAGATAAAAATCACCATTAATTAACTGATATGTATCACTTAAAATAATTACACCTTGTTTTTCTAAATTATCATTGACACTTGTTTTTGAAATATCATGATTACCTTCAACCATAAATATACCATATTTTGTTTTAATTCTTTTTAACATTTTATAAAACTCTTGCTTTTCATTCTTCTTAGTAGCTTCATCAAATATATCACCAACCATTAAAAAAATATCAACTTGTTCCTTATTAATATTATCAACAATAAATTCTAAATCTTTAATATAAGTACCAGTACCATAGTGTAAATCTGACATTAAAGCTATCTTATAGTTCTGTTTTACATTTTTATTAATTGTAAAGCTATAATGCTTAACAACTAAATGTTCAGCATTATAAATTCCATAGCAGGTAATAATAATAGAAAGAAAGAAAACTGTAAAACCATGAAGATATAATTTTTTCAAATAGGAAAATATTTTATTAAATTTACACTTTTTAACTAAGATAAAAATAACATCAAATAATAAATAGAATAGTGAGGTATAAGCTAAAAAGACAGTAAAGAAAGATAAGTGTGTAAATGAAAAAGAAAAAATTAAAATTACTATAAAATAATATAAAAAATTACTGAT
>CATKEA010000129.1 GCA_949746915.1 uncultured Bacilli bacterium | reverse complement strand
TCCATTCATACTTCCGTTTTCTAATCTAGTATTATATGGACTAACTGTTTGAAATTGAGCTTTTGTTAAAGCCTGCTTCTTATTATCAATCTTTAGGGCATATCTGGTTGTAACATCACTTCCTAGAGTCATTTTTTTAGCTATTCTATTTAGCATAACACTTGCTACTAATTGACGATCATTATATTCATTTTCAGCTATGGTCTTTCTATTAGTACTTTCCATTTCGGTAATAGTTGCTAGTGTTAAAGTCTCATGAATACTTAAGGAGCTACTTTCTATTTTTTCTTTATATGGTGTTAAAACATTGTTCATTTCATTTAACATCTTTTCAAAAATAGTTTCAATACTTACATCCTTATTTTCAAAACGATATGTATTAGGAAATAAGTACCCTTCTAGTCCATAGTACAAAGCCTCGTTTTTTATGTCATCTGTTATAAACCAATACTTATTAATTAGTTGATCTAAGTATGCTGTATCTTTAGTTTTATTTATAATATCGTCATATTTATTACTTGTGTTACTACTAATAATTTGTGCAATTTCACGAATATTTATTCCTTCTTTGAAGGTAATTTGAATTTCATTTGGATTCTTTTTACTTCCTTCATTCAACTTTTCAGTGATTTCTTTAACATTCATACTTTGATTAAAGTCGTAGAATCCTGCTTTAATATTAATATCTTTATATATTTTTAGGTATATCATAAAGCAATTTTCGTCTCTGATTAGTTTTTTTGATTTTAATATTTTGGCTACACCTTTTTTGCTAGTACCTGCTGGTATTTCAACTGCTACTGTTTCTTTACTTTTTCCAACTGGTGATAAATTATAATTGTAATATGAAAGACCTCCAACAATTGCTAATACTGCGATTACTAAAATAATAATTGCTATATTTCTTAACTTCTTCATACACTATTCTCCCAAAAATAAGAAGCCTCGCTATGCTGCTTCTTCTGTTTCCTCGTTTGTTTTATTCTTTACTTCTTCTTGTAAAGTTTCAAGAATTGTTTCAATGACTTTCCATTCTTTTTCTGTTTCAATTGGTTCTAATTTAGTATTTGGATCATTTGGATTAAATATTGATGCATATACTTGGACATTACCAGTACTATCAGTTGTATTATCAGTATATACAATGTAACTTTTTTTGGTTTCTTCACTATCAAATGTAAATAAAATGTTACATACTACTTCCTGACCTTCATTATTTATTACTTTGAATGTATTTTTATCCATATTATTTTCCTTGCCTTTCTAAATAGCTTTGTAATATTATCGTTGCTGCTACTTTATCAATTACTTTTTTTCTTTTTTTTCTACTAGTATCATTTTTTATTAGAAGATTTTCTGCCTGTCTAGTCGTCAATCTTTCATCTTGCATATAAACAGGAAGATGTAATGTATTTTCAAGTTTTTCTTTAAAATCTAGAGTTATTTGTGCTCTTTCGCCGATGGTATTATTCATATTTTTAGGAAATCCTAAAACTATAGCTTCTACTTTTTTTTCATCTACTAATTTTTGAACTTCTAAAATTAGTCTGTCATATTCCTCATTGTGTCTTAAAACAGTTAAATCATTTGCTATTAAACCAAGAGGATCACTAATAGCAACACCTAAAGTTTTAGTTCCTAAATCTAGTCCTAAATATCTCATATTAATCTAATGTTTTTAGAAATTCCCTTAAAATTACTTCTAAAATAGTACATCTATCAATACTACTTATTTTCTTTCTAGCTTCTAAGTGAGACGAAATATATCCTGGATCCCCACTAACTAGATATCCTACTAACTGACTAACAACATCATAATCTCTATCTTCTAGAGCATCTCTTACTTCAGTAATTATTTTTTTAACTACTTCATCATCAAACTCTTCCACATTAAATAAGTTTGTTTTTTCATCTTCCATTGACATAATCTCCTTCAACCATAATATTTATGTATTAATTGTAGCACAACTAGAGAAGTTTATCAATAAAAGAAAAAGACTTTGTTTCTTACAAAATCTGGTTAAACTAATTATATGTATTATTTATATAGCGAAAGATATTTTTAAAACTGAAAGATAAAATCTTTTTCTATAAAGTACAAAAACTTTAGATAATAGTTATTCTTTATTGAACTGAAATTTCAAATGGAATATCTGGAGTTCCATTTCCAGAACTTATCATTGTTCTAGGAACTAGGGAAATTGATGGATAAATCTCAAGTGTACTGTGAAAGCTAGCTTCTGAGAGCATCCCATTAGTACGCATATGAAATTCAGTTGCACGACTATAGTCAACAGCATTTTCAAAGTAACTAGGAGATAACGTCCACCAAGGTTTATCAGTAATTAATAAGTACCCATCATTACTATAGTTTTCATATCCCTGTCCTGCTAATGCTATTTCATCAGCTGTTAATAAAGCTACTGGATAGGTTAACTTTCCATTTCCTGCCTCACTACTTACAGTAAACTTATCATTAGCATTTGGGCAAACAAGACTTGGTTTATTAGAATCTACATTTCTTCCATATGCCCCATAATATATATTAGAATTTTCTGTTTTATAAATACTTCGATCATTACACCACACTGTATCTTCTAAATACTTTGTATAGTCTGACATATTATTTTGATACCATGTATCTATTGCTAATTTTATTGTTGAATTATTCTCATTTGTTTCTGGATACATATATCCAACATAATCAGCTGAATCAAAGACATCATTAAATGAAACCTTTCCTATTCCATCTACGGTTATATTGTTACAACCACCATT
>CATKEA010000128.1 GCA_949746915.1 uncultured Bacilli bacterium | reverse complement strand
TATATTGTTAAAAGAATAACAAACGAAAGAAAAAAATTGACTAATTTTTATTATTTGTTAAACTTATATTAAATGGTGCGGTTGAAATTACAATAAAAAAAAGAATACTTTTTTGCATATAGTATTCTTTTTTAATCTTTTATTATTCCACTAGCTTTAAATTTTGCTAGTATTTTATTTTCAGAGACATTACCAATAATTCTAGCAGAAACAGTTTCTTCTTCCCCATCTTTTATAAAAATAGTAGTAGGTGTACCAGTAAATTTTACAAGTTTTTCAAATGAGTCATATTCCTCTTTACTAAAGTCATCAAGATCGATGTAGTACATTTCAACTTTATATTTATTTAAGAATTCTACTAGTTTTGGTTTAAAAGCTTTACATGCAGAACAATCTTTACTCATTATTTCTAAGACAAATGATTCTTTAGCTTCAATTTTATTTACATATTCTGTATAACTCATTTTATGTAAATATTGACTTGTTTGCTCCTCATTTTTCTTATTACATCCAGTTATTGGGATAATCATTATCATAAAAATAAATATGATAGCTAATGATTTTACTTTTTTCTTCATTATAATCCTCCTGTTCTTATTAATTATATCATAATATAGAAGATTGTGTCTAAAAAAGATGGAAATATAAAAAGTTATTTGATATAATTAATAAAGATAGAATAGGAGTGTGTTGATATGATTTTAAGAAAGCCATATGCTTTTTTATTAAAACACTTTAGATTAATAAATGCTTGTTTACTTGCTTTTATTATATTTGTGTATTCTAGAAGTATGAATCTTTATTCTTTTTCTAAGGACTATGTTTCTTATGGTTTATATAGTAAAAGTTTAGATCCAATACAAAATTATATATCAAGTTTTTATTTGTTTTCATTAGTTTTTATACTTTTATTATCAATTGTCTTAATTGCGTTACTTAGGTTTAAATCAAAACCAATAAAAACATATATTTATTTGATAATTGTATATGGTGTAATGTTGGGAATTAGTATTTATACGCTTAGTTTTTTTAACCATCTTGCAATTGATCCAACATTTCGGGTTGCAGAATCAAGGGTTGTACGTGATTTATTATTTATTATAACAATACCTGAGTATCCAGCAATGATTTTACTTTCTATTCGTGCTATTGGTCTTGATCTTAAAAGTTTTGGTTTTCAGGAAGATAAAGATTTTGTAGCAACAGATGATGATCGAGAAGAATTTGAAATTGATACTAGTTTTGATACTGAGAAGGCTAAGAGAGAATTTAGAAAACGTGTTAGGTATTTTATGTATTACGTTAAGGAACATAAGCTACCAATTATTTCATTAGCTATTGTTTTAATTTTCTTTTTTTCATATAATGCCTTCAGATATGTTTTTGTAGAAAATAAGATATATTCACAGAATGAATATTTTACTAGTAATCTTTATAGAATAGCAGTTCATAATACATATTTAACTGATAAAGATTATACTGGAAAAATCATTTCTAGAGAAGGAAAATATTTTGTTATAGTTAATACAACAATAGTTAATATGACAAGTAGTGAAAGGGAAGTTGATTTAGAAAATTTTATGCTTTTCGTAGGTAATAGATTTTATGTACCAACTACTAGATTTAACTCTTATTTTTCAGATTTAGGAATGTTATATGAAAGTTCTTATCTTGGAGAAAATAAAACGGTTTCTTATAATTTGATTTATGAAATAGATAAACCTAAAGATGAAGATAACTTTTATTTAGCTTATCAAAATCTTTATGATAATATAAAGCCAATAAAACTTCGAATTAAAGTTGTAGATATTAGTGAATTTAAGAAGAAGGATGAAAAGAAGTTGATGGAAGATATTATTATTCCACTTAATGAGTCAGAAAAAAAGACTTTTTCTATTAATTCATATGAGCTTCGTGATTCAGCAAATTATGTTTATGAAGCTTGTTATTCTGATAAATGTATTATGAAAGAGGAATTAGTAAAAGCTCCTAGTGGTAAAAAAGTGTTGTATATGAAAGTTAGTTTAGAAGATGATACAATTAAAAAATTCAAAACTTTTGTTGCTAATTATGGAAAAATCAGATATAAAATTGGAACTCAGATTTTTGAAGATGATATAGTTAATATAGTAAGTAAAAACTATCGTGGTAATTTCTTATACTTTTTAGTAGATGAGAAACTTGCTGGTGCTAGTGAAATTCAAATAATTTTTACAGTAAGAAGTTATCAGTACTATTATAAATTGAAAGGGTGAATAAAATGGATAAATCTAGTAATAAAGCAGTTTCAAAATTTACTAAGAAAGAAAAACAGATACTTATATTATTATCAATTGGAGCTTTTTTGCTTGTTTGTGGAATTATATGGCAGTTAGTTTGGAAGTTTGGATTTGAAAAAAAACATATTTTTAAACAATCAGAAGAAAGATTTCTTGCAGCAGGTAAAAAATATTATGATATAAATTCAGAGCTTTTACCTAAAAATGGACAAACAGGTAGTGTCACATATCAAACTTTATTAGATAGGGCTTTTGTTGATCCTATTTATGTACCAAAAACTAATAGAACATGTGATTTGGATAATAGTTGGGTGCGTATTTATAATAATAATGGTAAATACGAATATTTTAAGTATTTAAAATGTGAAAAGTATGAGTCTGATACTGATCATACTGGTCCTGAAATTACTTTGAATGGTGATAAGAGTATTGTTGTGGCTCTTGGAGATAAGTATGAAGAGGCTGGTGTTAAAAGTGTTGTTGATGATATTGATGGGAAACTTGATATAAAAAATGTTGCTATTAAAGGTTCTGTTGATACTAATAAAACTGGTACATATAAGATTACTTATTCTGCTACAGATAAACTTTTGAATAAGACAGTTATTACAAGAGAGGTTATAGTTAGACGAAGATTAAAAGATGCTGTTATTGCGAGAACTGATAGTACAAATAAATTTAAAGGTGCATATATAGGAAATAATTTTGTATTATATTCAGGAATGCTTTGGAGAATAATTGGTCTTAATAGTGATTCTAGTATTAAAATGGTTCTTGCTGATAATGTTAGTAATGTTAATTATGCGAAGGATGATGCAGGGTTTAATAAATCTAATATTCAGAAGTGGTTAAATGAATATTTTTATAATTATTTAATTGACCCAGATAAATATGTAAAAAAAGATAGTACTTTTTGTATTTCTCCAATTAATAATCCTAATGTTTATGAAGAGTGTACAAAGTATAGTGATCCTATGGCAGTTGGTTTATTGTCAATGCAAGATGTAAAGGGAGCAGAAAAACTTGTTCAAGGAAAAATTAATAATTTTTTAGATGGACCATATTATTATTTGTTGTCTAATTTAGATTTAAGTGGACAAGCTGTTGTGAAAGCAAAAGCTTATTATACTCTTAGTTTTCCAAAGACAGAACTTTTTCCGATTAGACCTGTTATAAGTTTAAAACCAGATGTTTTTATAGTTAGTGGTGATGGTACTGATGTTTCTCCAATTAGAATAGGTGATTTTAGTAGTGGAAAACAACACAGTAAGTTAAGTGATAGAGTAACAGGTGAGGTTATTACTTATTCTGGAGTTAACTGGAGGATAATTGATCATGATAAAGATGGAAATACTCGCATGGTTATGATGTCTAATTTGTTGACTAATAACAATGGTTTTCTTGGTGCTAAAACTGTAGAATATAAAACACAGAATAAGATAAAAATGTATAATCCAAAAGAGGATGGTAATATAGCAGAGACGATTAATAATGAATGGGATGTTTATATAAAAGATGATTTAGTTGTAAGTCATGAATATAAAGTTCCAACTTATGAAATTGGTCAAAAGTATACTGATGGAAAAACAACAAAGATTAAAACAAAATTTTCAATACCTAACACCTACGAGATGTTTTCAGCTTCTGAGGATAGTAATGCTATGTCTAAATATTATTTAATAAATACTCCAGTCGAAGAGGAGAATATTGTGTTTGTAAATAATCAAAATGGTCTTGCTTTTCAACTACATTATTTAGATTATAGAGATATTGGAACGAAGATTGTTGTTTATATAACGAAGGATGCAACAATAGCTGGAGGAAGTGGTATTGTTAGTGATCCATATCGAATTAAGTAGTGAGGTACATTATGAAAAAAAAGATTAATGAGAAGAATAAAAGTAATGGGCAAAACAAAATATTAATGATAGGTATTATGTGTTTAATTATTTTTGTTATAATTGGAATTTTTTGTGCAAAAATTTTTAAAAATGATAAGAGTAATGGTGAATTGTTTCCAAGAACGGATAGGTTAAGAGTTTATCGTAATGATGATGATAGTGTTGTAGGTTGGATAAAAGTTAATGGAACTAATATTGATTATGCTGTTCATCTTGGAAATACTAATTCTAATAATGATATTATTTGGACTAATGATACTCTTGCTAATGGTGAAAATAGAAAAATAGTATTGGGACATAATATTTTAAATGTTTCTAAAAAACCATTAGTTAATGCCAAAATGTTGACTAGATTTGAACCACTTATGGCATATGTTTATCAAGATTTTGTACAAGAACATCTGTATATTCAATATGTTGATATCGACAGTGAAGAAAGTTTATATAAAATTTATGCTATTAGTTTTTATAGTGGTGATGAAGATGTTGGTGAAAGTTATACAGATGAAAAAGATATTACTAATTATATAGAGAAGGTAAGAAAAGCTAGTATTTATGATCTAGATGTTGATGTTGATTATCAAGATGAATTGATTACACTTGCAACTTGTACTAGATATTTTGGAGTAAATGGTCCTAAGCATTTTAAGATAGATGCTAGAAAAGTTAGAAAAAATGAAAAAATTAGTAATTACTCTGTTAAAAAATCTAATAACTATGATATAATGAATAAAGAATAAGGTGTGGTGATGATATGAAAAATAAAGAAAAACTGCTGATGTTTGGAATATTTTTATTCTTTTTTTCCTTTTTTTGTTTTTATGATGTAAAAGCTGTTAATATTTATGATGGATATAGTTGTGTTAATGGTATTTTAAAGAAAAATTCTGATGGTACTTTATATGGTGAATGTGTTATGATTGAAGGTACTAATAGATTTGAAACTTGTCCAACTCAATCACTTTTAAATAAATATAGTCTTAATAGTATTTATAGTAGTATTTCTTTTGAATTTGATAGTGCGAGAGATAATTATCATCTTGTAATTGGTAATTTAAAGGGATTATATGTCAGAATTGGATATAATAGTTCAATTGTTCCAACTACTAGTAATATGTATCCAGATGCAAGTGGTAATTTACGTGTTACTGATCTCGATCTTAATACACAGGTAAAAATTTATGTTTATTTGGATGGTTCTAATCCTCATTGTGTTAATACTAGCCTTGGAACAATAACAAAATATGTTCCTTCATATAGGTCAAATGTTTTATATAATGATACACTTTGTGTACAGTATAGGAGTAAATTTGCTAATAATGCATCTATGGCTCAAAGTTTTGTACCTGAGTGTTATGCTAAGGATTTAGAGTTACAATATAATAGAGAATCAGTTAAGAAAAAGGTAGATGAAGCAACGTCTATTTTAACTAATTTAGCATCTTCTTTTAATAGTGATGCAACGATTGATTTAAAATGTGATTTTTATGCTCAAAATAATTATGGTTCTAGTAAAACAAAAACGTATGTTTATACAGTTGATGAGTATTGGAATGTTGTTTGTTTTGAGTCGTTGATTGTTAAATTTGATACGCCTAAAGCTTTATTTGCTGGAGATTCTTTTGAATATTGGGTTGACTTAGAGGTTACTAAGACATGTTATCCTAAGCATAATGGTACGATTCCTGATGATCCAGGGGATGATGATGTTGAATGTAATGATGACGATGGTGGTGAAAATCCTGATAATCCTTCTGGTTCTAGTCCAAAGCCATCAGGTGATGTTGATGTTGGAAAATATTATCCATCAAGCTGTCGATTTGAAACAGAATGTATAGTTGCTAGTAGTAGTAGTCCTACTGGTCAAATTTATGCTGCTCATGCTGGACCTAATGATTCTTTTGATTCGTGTGTTAAAAGTTGTGATGGTGGTGAGTATACACAGTCTTGTATAAATAAGTGTTATACTCAAATTTATGGAAATTCTTCTTCAAAGTCTTCTAGTAAAAAAATGTATAGTGGTTCTTTGGCTTCTGCTAGACAATTATTAGGGGCTACGAAAACTGCTGAAAATCAAGCTTCTAGTAGTAATATTCCATTTGGAACTTTAGAGTTTAATGGAACGACTTATTATGTTACTGATGTTAGTTCTACAGGATGGGATGGACTTGATTGTGATGAATCAAAAACCATTCCAGCTGGATGTTATTTGTTTAATGGTGTAAAATCTATTCCTTTAGATCCTTCGCAATGTCCATTTGATCAATCTTATCCTAATACAGTATATCAAGGTAAGAATCCAGGGTGGTTTTATGAAACAAAATTTTGTAAAGGTGCTAATTCAAGTAAAGATATTCAAATAAATTCTGGTTGTAATGGTAATACAGAGTGTCATGAGATGTTACAAAATCCAAGCTGTTTAGAAGGTAGTGGATTACTCAATGGTGGAAATAGTAGTGGAGCTGTTAATGCTGGGTCTGGTAGTACAGGTTCTGGTGTTATTGGAGGAGTTTTTGGAAGTTCTATAAATACAGGTATAAATGGTAGTGGTAGTAAAAAGAATTGTGATGATAAAAACTGTGCTGAGTGTAGTGAGAGAGGGGAGCGTATTATGAAAGTGCTTGAAGATTCTCTTGCTGATATATATGAGCGACTAGATAATGGTGAGTTTGTTAATTACGATTCTAGTAAAACTAAGTTTGAAGGAAAGATTATTGATTCGTTAACTGGTAAAGAAACACATTATACCTCTTCTAATGGTAATCCACTTATTTCTGATAAAGATAGTTTTGCTTTTGATCCATCAATATTTGTTGATGATAAAAATTCTCCGACTTATACAGTTGATAAAAAAAATAATATTACAGTTACTTATGAATGGGAATGTGAAAAATGTATGGATTGTCCTCCTGAAGATGACGATGATGATGATGGTGGTTCCGGAGGCGGTGGAGGATCTTCTGGTGGTGGAAGCTCAGGTTGTTATGGACCAGGTTGTGGAGGAGGCGGAGGCTGTAGTGGACCAGGTTGTGCCAGTGACTATGCCGATGAAGTCCCTGCTACACAAATGAAGAATAAAAGTTCTGTAAAGAGAACTGCAAGTGAATGTACTCCTGAGTGTGAATGCTATGATGATCCTGATGAAGAATCAATTTCTCGAACATTTGAAATTAGAAAGTACTCAACTGTGACATCATATGAAATCAAACTTGGGGAGGCTTATAAATCTGCTTTAGATGGTACAACAATATATGGTGATGAAATTTTTGATAAATTGCCTTCTGATGTTAAGCCTCAATATTATTATGTTGGTAATGAATATTTTTCAAATTTATTTTCTCCGATAATTAATGATTGGCGTAAGTGGCCAACTTATGGTCCAAATCAAATTAAACCAAATTGTTTAAATGATAAGTCTTGTATTAATAGTAGAGATCCATCAATTAAACATAATATAATCGAATATTTTGTTGTAGGTAGTTGGGGTCAATGGAAAGTAAATATTTTATGTTTCTATGGTATCATTAATAATTATTGTCCACCTACTGAAGAAAATCCTCCTGGATGTACACCTACTGATAAAGATGGTGGATTACAATATATGTTTAGACCAATTGATTTAGATAATAATAATATGTTTCCAGAAAGAGCGCCTAGGTGGAATTGGACAGGTACAATTTCAACTGATAAGAATACAGGATTTACTAGTGTTACTGGAGCAGCAAAAAATGATTATTATTATAAAGTTGATCCTCAAAAATTGATTAATTCTATTCAGAAAAAAGGTAGTTCAATATATTCTTCTTCTAATGCTGATATTGGAAAAGATAATAATCCTGAACTTGATTATGAAATAGTTTTATCTAAAAATAATATAAGAACAATTAAAAATGATATTAATTATAATAAGTGGATTACTTGTAAAGATGGAAACTGTGTAAAAGATAAATTTGATATGAATTGTACAAAATCTGGTAATAGAATCATATGTACAAGTAAATTCCTTAGAAATTCTAAATATTTGCAATTAGTTAAAAAACCATCTCAAGATGGATGTAATAACTTATATGGCGGAAAATGTGCAGATAATTAAGGAGGTGTTTTATGAGTAAGGCAATGGTTACAGTTGGAGTAGTAATAATTAGTGTTTTGACGTTACTACTTGTAAATATTATTCAAAGTTATTCTTCTGGAAATGAACTTGATTATAGTTTATTAAAAGATACGACAGAAGCTGCCATGTTAGATGCAGTTGATTATTCGTATTATCAAACTTCTGGTGGATTAGTTAAGATGGATAAAGAAAAATTTGTAGAAAGTTTTATTAAGCGTTTTGCAAATAGTGTTAATGGTGATCGTTATTATAATATTCGTTTTTATGACATAAATGAAACACCACCAAAAGCAAGTATTAAAATTGGATCTAGTACAACAGCTGTATTTGCAGGTGAAAATTTTGATATTAAAAATTCTATTGATGCTATACTTGAAACAAAATATCAAGATTTAAATGATTCGACGAGAGTTGTTGACAAATTAAAATCAAATAGTAAGGCAACTAAGCCTAGTTGGTATCCTTCTTATACTTCTAAATTTAGTCCATCAATTGATAGTAATGGGAATCTATCTGATGATAGTGATTATTATGATGATGGTGGTGAAGATTATGAGCCAACAGAGGCTGAAGTTAAATCTATGTTTAATAAGAATAAGAAAAAATTCTATGAAGATAAAGAATTAGTAGATCTTGATTATTTTATTGATTTAATGCTTGAGTTGTTTCAGAAAAAGTATAATATTGGTAAATGGGGAACATTATCTATAGAACAATATTGTGAAGAAATGTATGATAGTTTACCAGTTAAGTATAAAAAATAGGAGGGAATAAAATGGGAAATATGTCAGTTGCGATAAAGAAGTTTTTAAGCAACAAAAATACTGTTACTGTTTTAGGGATTGTGGCAGGAATAATTGTTTTATATATTGGATATAACATACGTGTTAATAGCAAGCTTAATCCAATTGCTATTCCATATGCTAAGCAAACTATTAAACCTAAGACAAAGATTACTTCTGATATGGTAGGAATAATGAATGTTCCTAGAGATATGATTAGAGGAGATGTAATTACTGATCAGGCTCAGGTAGTTGGTAAATATGTAATCAATGATTCTGTTGTACCTGAAGGAAGCTTGTTCTATACTAGGTGTGTTGTACCTAAGGATCAGCTTCCTGATAGTGTCCTTCTTGAGTATCCAGAAGGGTATACATTATATAACATGCAAGTTACGATGGAAAGTACATATAGTAATATGATTTTACCTAAGAATTATATGGATGTTTATGTAAAAATAACTAATAATATTGATAAAGATGCAACATCTACTATTGAAGACAAGATTATGGTAGGAAAGCTTTTACAAAATGTTAAAGTACTTGCTGTAAAAGATTCTAATGGTAATGATGTATTTGAAGATTTGGATGATAAAAAAACCCCTGCGTTAATTATTTTTGCTATTCCAGAGGAGTATCATATATTACTTAGAAAAACAGAGTATTTAAATAATTATAGTGCTGAACTTATACCAGTACCTACAAATGCTTCATTACAAGCTAATCCAGATGAAGTATCTATAAGTAGTACAGAGATTAAAGACTTTATAAATAGAGTAACAGTGTGGACAGAAACTACTACTCAATAGAAAGGAGTTATTATGAATAGTGACAATATGTTTGCAACCATTGATTTTGGTCCTTTCATTGAATATTTAGAAGATGATGATATT
>CATKEA010000127.1 GCA_949746915.1 uncultured Bacilli bacterium | reverse complement strand
TAAAGTTGGAGAAGGTAAACTTACAGTAGTTTTAGAAAAAATAGAGGATAATTTTAAAGAAGAATATTTTAAAATAAAAGATTCTGATTATTATGTTAAATATACTGATATAAAAAAGTGTAATAATAATATATTGGCTTTAGATATATCTAATTATCAGAGTATTATTAAAATAAAAACTAAGAAAGATACTACTTTGTATAATGACAATGGTAGTTTAAAATTATTTGATGAGAAAGAGTTTGATGTCATAATTAGTTATGATGATAAGTATTTAGTTAGATATTTGCTTCAAGATTTTTATGTTGATAAAGATAGTATTTTAGATAATGTTGAAAGTCAGGATAAATATAAAGAGAAAATTCCTGTTTTAAAGTTTAATAATATTAGTGATGAGTGTTTTGATACTTTGTGTTTGACATATGAAAGATTTGATGAGTTTTTAAATATTTTGAAAAGTAAAGGTATACATACTCTTACAAGTGAAGAATATCAGTTTTATCTTGAAAAAAAACTATATTTTAAAGATTCTAATAATTTAGTTATTCTTGTTTATGATAAAGATATAACTAATATTAGTGAACTATTAAAAAAATATAATGTTAATCTTGTTTCTGAAATAAAGGGTAATAATAGTGTAAAAGAGTTTTTGGTGACTGATAGTTTTAATACTGAAAGAATAGAAAATATGATTAATTTGAAAGATATAAAAGTAAATATTAAGCAAAAAGTTCCAGTTTTAAATTATCATTTTTTCTATAACGAGGGTAGTTTTAATACTTGTGGTCAGTCTATTTGTATAAGTGATAAGCTTTTTAAAGAACATCTTGATTATATGATTGATAATAATTATTATATACTTAGAATGAGTGAATATATTGATTTTTTATATGGTAGAATAAGTATACCAGAAAAATCTGTTTTGCTTACTGTTGATGATGGTGCTATGGGATCTCATGATATACTTCCTAAAATATTAGATGAATATAAAGTTCCTGTTACGTTATTTTTAATATCTGGTTGGTGGGAGTTAGAAAAGTATCAAACAAGTAAATATTTAGAAATTTATTCACATGGTCATGATTTGCATCATAGAGATTATTGTAATAAAAATGATTGTGGAGTAAAAACGTTTCTTTTATCAAAAGAAGAATTACTTAATGATTTAAATGCTTCAAGTGAAAGATTAGGTACTAAAAAGGCTTTTTGTTATCCATTTTATGCTTCTAATAGTGCAGTTAGAAAGACAGTTGAAGAAGCAGGCTTTCAAGTTGCTTTTGGTGGAGGAAATATTGTATCAACCATGAATAGTGATAAATATAATTTACCACGGTTTGTTATTTATAATGATACCAGTGTTGATAAATTAAAAAAAATGTTAACAAATTAGCATTTTTATGATATAATGTAAGACAAATTGTTTTTTTAGGGGTGTGGCATATGAAAAAAAGTGCATGTATATTAGAAAATGCTATAAAAAATAATGATTATGATAAAATAAAAGAATGTTTACTTATTATTCAAGAAAAGACGATTGGCAAGTATAGTTTTGTTTTTAAAACTGAAGAAGAAAAAGAAGTCTTTTTGAATGAATCATATAAAGTTTTATATAAAGAGTATGAGCAACTAAAACATGATCGTTCTGAAAAAAATGTTAATAACCTTTTCTTTGAACCATATTATAAAAAAAATATTCTTAGCAAATTGAGGGAGTTTATTAGTTGTTATTCTGAGGAAGAGATTTATAATATTACTAATCGTTTTATTAATTCTCAGTTAAATAATTATAATATAAGTGAAGAAGAATCTTGTATTAATTTGTTAGAGCGAATTGATATATTATATTTAATGTTGAAGATAGTACCATCATATTCTTTACTTGATAAAATATTTCATAATGAGATAGTACATGAAATAGTTGAGACTTTAATTAAGTTATCTAGTGATGATGGTAAGATAAAGCATGATAAGGTATATGGAATATCTCAAGGAATAGTTACTTCTATGTTGGTAGAACTTTATTGTAAAGAAAATAGTATTAAAATAGATGCAAATTCTTTTCAAGATGATGTGGGTGTTTCAAATGCTGAATCTGTTTGTTTTAGTCTTGATTCAGTTAACATGTATCTTAATGAATTATCTAAATATCCAGTACTAAGTCAATTAGAAGAATTATTATTATTTATTGAATATCGTGATGGTAATGAGGACGTTAGAAATAAGCTTGTTGAAAGTAATTTACGATTAGTAGTGAGTATTGTTAGAGGTTATGTTAAGTCTGGTGTTGATTTTCTTGATTTAGTTCAATATGGAAATCTTGGTTTATATGATGCTATTGAAAAATACGATCCTTATTCGGGTTATAAATTTTCATCTTATGCCACATGTTGGATTAGGCAAAGTATAACAAGAAATGTTACATTAGAGCGTTCTAAAATTAAATTTCCATATTGGCTTAATGAGGCTTTTATTACATATAATAATGCATTTAATAAATTAAAAGAAGATTTTGGAAGAGATCCTGAATTATTTGAACTTGCTGAATATTTACATTGGACTCTTGCTAAAATTACAGATGTAGTTAATGCTAAAACAAGTGTGGTATCTCTTGAACAGAACATTAGTGACGATTCAGATTCAGATTCTTTAGGAGATTATGTTGCTAGTGATGTGTTATTGGAAAATGAAGTTGTTGAAAATATTTTTCAAAATCAATTGACTGAAAAGATATTTGATGTTTTGGAAAAAGTAAACTTAACTGATAAAGAAAGAGAAGTTCTTTTATATCGTTTTGGATTTAAAACTGGACGAGTAGAAAAACTAGACTATATTGCTTTGAATTATGGCGTTACAAGAGAAAGAATTAGACAAATTGAATCTAGTGCTCTTAAGAAAATGAGAACTAGTAGATATAGAAGAGAATTGGCTTTTTATCTTGATGATCCAAAAAAGGCATTAAAAAATCTTGAAGATAACAGGGAAGATGTTCAAAGAGGTATTAAGGAAATTAATTCTGTTCAAACTTCAGCTAAGATAAAGAAAAAGACAGTTAAAGCAATATCAGAAGTAGCTTCAAAGTCAGATTTAAGAAATGAAAAAGGTATTAGTAATAATTTTAAAACTATAGTATCAGATAATATAACTAGTTCTAATGTTATGACTTCTTCTGAAAAAGAAAAATTTTTGTCTTCTTTTACTAGTTCTTTTGATAGTAATAGAGCTATGTCAAATAGTAGTTTAACGCAAGTTAAAAAACAAGATAGTGATAGTAGTGATGAAGCTTCAATGGTTGGTGCAGATATCGTTGAAGAACAGCCAGTGGTTGGATTTTATGATTTAAAAGAAGAAAAGGAGATTGTGTCTTGTACTTCAGCATCACATAATGGTACAACTGGAGAAAATCAAGAACCTAATGGGGATTCTTCTGTTTCAAAAGCTGTAAAACGTAGAAGACTTTCTCCTAAAGGTATGATTTCTTTAAAAGAGACATTTAGTTTGGTGGATGATGAAATTTTAGATAAGTTTATTTCTGAAATGACAGAAAAACAACAAAAAATTATCGCAAAGCGTGGAGTAATTCCTTTAGATGATAAGGAAAGAAATGTGTATAATGCCAATATAATACCAAAAATAAAGCGAAAAATAGCAAAAGAAGTTGCTAAGGGAAATATTGATGAAGAAGTATTAAATGTATATAGTATAGAACCAGATAAGTCTAATAAAAGAAGAACTAAAAGATTTAATAATAGAGCATATGTTAATAATAATTATGGAGCAACTTTGTTTGAAACTTTTAGTATGATTGATAAAAGTATTTTGGATAATATAATTTCTACTTTTCCAGAAGAACATCAAGCTATTATTAATAAACGTGAAACAGATAGATTAAGTGATAGTGAACGTATTACTTATTTTAGTACAATACTTAAAAAGGTAAAAAGAAGATTAGCAACTGAGGTTGCATTAGGAAATCTTAGTGATGAAATACTTGAAATATATAAGATAAAGCCTGATGTTAATACTTTAAAGGCTATTGAAAAAAGTAATAGGCAAGCAGAGTCTTTAAAATCAAATGGACGTCGACTTTCTTTAAGACAAACTTTTAGTAAAATTGAAGATGAGGTATTTGATAGATTATTATTAAGTTTAACTCCTGAACAACAAGAAATTGTTAAAAAAAGGGAAAGTGGTGATAAATTATCAAAAAATGAAAATACTATATATTTTATTATAGTTAGAAAAGTAAAACGTGAAATTGTAAAAGAGGTTTGTCTTGGAAATCTTTCAAAAGATATACTTGATGAATATAATATTACTACTACTGAAACTATAATGGATCAAATCAATGGAAAAAAAGTAAGTCGTACAATTGAAGGCTTAACTTTAAAACAAGCATTTAGTAAAATAGATGAGAGTTTGTTAGATGCTATGATATTAGAATTATCGGAAAAACAACAGGCGGTTGTTGCAAAGAGAGAATCAGGTATAAAGTTTACTACTAAAGAGAGAAATTTATACTTTGGAGGAGTTATTTATAATATTAAAAGAAAAATAGCAAGAGAAGTTGCTAATGGAAATATAAGTGATGAAATGCTTTCAGAGTACAATATAGAACCTTATACTTCTAGTAGAAAAACTTCAAAAGAAAAAAATATAATTTAACTATATATGAGAGATATAGTAAAATAGATGCAGATATTTTGGATAATATTATTAATAAATTCCCGCAGAAATATAAAGATATTATCCATAAACAAGGAATTTCAAGATTAACTTCAAAAGAAAAAGCTACTTATAATTCTACTATATTACCTAAGATAAAAGCTTTAGTAGCAGTTGAAGGTGGATGTGGAACAATTCCATTAGATGTTCTTAGTGAATATAATATAGAGCCAAAAGTATCTGACAATTTAGTTGTTAAAATTGGTGATAGTAGATCAACAGAGTGTGATTGTGTTTTATTTGATGGTAAAGCAGAAAACGAAATTTCTTTGGAGCTTAAGAAAAAATTGATATGTGATAGTACTGAGGTAGCAAGGGAGAGAAGGGCTGCTTCATATATTGCTAAAGGCCAAAGTAAAGTAAAAAATTCTAAGGTGCCAAGAGCAAAGAAAAGAATTGTTGATGAGGTTGTTGTTGATGATTTATCAAGTATTGTTCCTCCTAGTAATAAGGTAGAAGAAAAATGTGATGAATCTACTATATTAAAAGCTAAACTTTTAACTGTTATTGCAAATCAAGAAACAGAACAATTAGATAGGATGGAAAATATTTTTTATGAGTGTTTTGATTCATCATATTTGACAAGTGACTTGAATCCTAAGATGTTTAGTTATATAAGTATGAGATTTGGTTATTTAGATGGTAATAATTATAGTAAAAAAGCAATTTCAAGAGTGTTGAGTGATGAAGATATAAGAGCATGTAATTTGAATATTTTATTATATGTTAAATATGAAATATCTAAATTCGTTGATAATGTATTTGATAGTGAGTATCAAAAGGTAATTAATAATAAATAGTAAATTAAAGTCTTAAGGTATGTTTGATAATTAAATTTATTTGACAATTGTATATAATTATGATATTATTTTAAATGTTTGAAACCTCTGTTTCAAACCGCATTAAAAAGGTTATAAATACAATTAGGTATACCTTAAGAGCGAGTCTTGTATAAAAATTAAGGGAGGTATATTATGAACGCAGTTATCAAAACAGGTGGGAAACAATATCTTGTTTCTGAAAAATCTGTTATCTTCGTTGAAAAATTAGATGTTAATGAAGGTGACAAAGTTGTTTTTGATGAAGTTTTAATGATTGATAGCAAAGTTGGAAATCCTTATATTGCTAAGGCTAGCGTTGAAGGAACTGTATTAAAACAAGGAAAAGGTAAGAAAATCCGTGTATTTAAATACAAACAAAAAGATAGAAGTCATCGTAAAACTCAAGGTCATAGACAACCATATACAAAAATTGAAATTACTAAAATTAATGGGTAATTTGTCATGATTAAAGTAAATGTTATAAGAAATGGTCAAAAACTTGAAACTATAAAAATTAAAGGACACGCTATGTATGATGAATATGGTAAAGATATTGTATGTAGTAGTGTT
This sequence comes from uncultured Bacilli bacterium, assembly GCA_949746915.1. Taxonomy (GTDB): domain Bacteria; phylum Bacillota_I; class Bacilli_A; order RF39; family UBA660; genus CATKEA01. The sequence continues at coordinate 2,838 of CATKEA010000127.1, read as the reverse complement.
AGTAGTATTACGGTTACTACGGTTAATGCTCTACTTAGTATTAACGAAGATTTTATTCGATATGAAGAAAATAGTGGGTGTGTGACTATTGATGTTATAACAGATGATGATATTTGTTTTAAGTTACTAGAAAATATGCTAATGCTATTTAGTGAACTTAGTGAAAAGTATCCTAAGAATATAAAAATAATGTAAGGAGAGTGTAAGTATGAAGAGAATGCTTTTAGATATACAACTATTTGCCCATCATAAAGGACAAGGTTCTACATCTAACGGTAGAGACTCTATAGGTCGTAGACTTGGAGCTAAAGCTAGCGATGGAGAATTTGTTACTAGTGGTTCTATTATTTACCGTCAAAGAGGAACAAAAATTCATCCAGGAACTAATGTACGTCGTGGTAATGATGATACATTATATTCAACTGTTGATGGTATTGTTAAATTTGAACGTTTAGGTAAAGATAGAAAAAAAGCTAGTGTTTATCCAGTAGAATAAGAATTTGAAGGGCCGTATTTTTAGGCTCTTTTTCTTTATATTTTAGAAAGAGGTGATAATGTGATGTTTATAGATGAAGTAAAGTTAGAGGTGCATGCTGGTGATGGTGGAGATGGATGTACAGCATTTAGACGTGAAAAATATATACCAATGGGTGGCCCATTTGGTGGTAATGGTGGACGTGGTAGTAATATAATTTTTAAAGTTGATGAAGGTTTACATACATTACTTGATCTTAGATATAAAAAAATTATAAAAGGTAAAAAAGGTCAAAATGGTATGGGAAAGAATTGTGATGGAAAAAATAGTGAGGATGTTGTAATTAGAGTTCCACAGGGAACAGTAGTTAAAGATTTAGATACGTCATTAATTATTGCTGATTTAAAGGAAAAAAATCAACAAGAAATAGTTGCTTATGGTGGACGTGGTGGTCGAGGTAATACAGCGTTTAAAACACAAAATAATACTTGCCCTAATTTTAGCGAGAATGGTGAACCAGGTGATGTTAAGAGATTGATGGTTGAACTTAAAATGCTTGCTGATGTTGGGCTTGTTGGGTTTCCTAGTGTTGGTAAAAGTACTATTATTTCAAAAGTGTCAAAAGCTAAGCCAAAGATTGCCGCATATCATTTTACGACTTTAACTCCTAATCTTGGTGTAGTTAGAGCACAAGACGGTCGAAGTTTTGTTATGGCAGATTTACCTGGTTTGATAGAAGGTGCAAGTTCGGGAGAGGGATTAGGAGATAGATTCTTAAAACATATTGAAAGAACAAAAGTAATTGCGCATGTTATAGATATGAGTGGTTATGAGGAAAGAAATCCGATTGAAGATTATATTACAATAAATAAAGAATTAGAATCATTTAGTGATAAATTATTAAAAAAACCTATGATAGTTATTGCAAATAAAATGGACATTCCAGGAGCAGACTTGAATTTAGTGGAGTTTAAAAAGAAAATACCTGGTGTTAAAGTTTTTGAAGTGAGTGCTTTAAATGAAGAAGGTTTAAGTGAAGTTTTAATAGAACTTGCTAATTTAGTTGATTCTGTTAAAGATGAACCATTATATGAAGATGATCAATTTGAGGGACATGTTTTATATAAATTCAAGAAAGAGGAGCCATATACTATTGTCAGGGATAATGATGCTTGGGTTATTCAAGGAAGAGAATTAGAAAAATTATTTAGAATGACTAAATTTACTGATGAAGGAATTAGGAGATTTACTAAGAAGCTTCGTGGTATGGGAATTGATGAAAAGCTAGAAGAACTTGGTGCAAGTGATGGAGATATTGTTAGAATATTTGATTTTGAATTTGAATGGAAGAAGTAAATTTATAAGTGAAAATTAAATTCAGAAAAGAAAAAGAAGATAGTAGTTTAAATTAACTTTTATCTTCTTTTATGTTTAATATTTCATTGATTGTGAATAGTTTACAAGTATTAAGTGGTAATTCATATGTATAATAAACATTTTTTTTGGGCAAGATGATTTTCTCTGTTGATAGAGATTCATACATTTTGATAATTTTATGGTTTTTGTCTGTCATTATAATATCAATAGGTTGGAACATAAAAAATGTGTGAATGCTGTTGCATTTTGGAAATCTTTTTCCAGTAGATATTGGTTCAATTTTTATCATGAAACCAATTAGTCTGTCAAAAAAAGTAGTACAATTTTCAAAGTAAATTTTTTTATTATTTTTTTGAATATACATAAAATCACCTATTGAAGTTAACTATAACATATATTAAATGATTTGACAAATGTTAAAAAGCAATATAAAATTATAGATATAGTTAATGTAGTAGATAGGAGTTAGGAAAATGAAACTTAATAACAAAGGTCAAGCATTAGTAGAATATCTTTTAATTGTTGCTTTAATTGCTGTTATAATTATTGGGGCATTTAATACTTTTGGTGGTTATATTAAAGATTCTATGACTAAAACTTCTTGTTCAATTATTGGTAGTGAGTTTATTAAAGGTAAAAAGCCTGGACAAGGATATTGTGAAGGAGAGGAAGAGTAAGATGGAAGTAAAAATTAAGGGTGTATATAAGCATTATAAAGGAGATCTTTATATTGTTGAAGATATTGCGACTAATTCAGAGACGTTGGAAAAGTTGGTTATATATCGTGCGTTATATGGTGATAATAAGTTATGGGCTAGACCTTATGACTTGTTTGTTGGAGAATATGACGAAGAAAAACATATTCTGCGATTTGAATTACAACAAATAGAGAGTAAGCGAGAAAGTTATAAATAAATTTTTATATTTGTTTAATGTAAGATCCAAAATATTTTGGATTTTTTTGTTAGCAAAATGAAAATAATGTT
>CATKEA010000126.1 GCA_949746915.1 uncultured Bacilli bacterium | reverse complement strand
TTATTAATTTAGTTTAAAAGTATATTTTAATTTGTTTACTTTCATACTAAGACTAGATATGGAGGAAACAATGAAAAAGATAAAGAAATTAATAAAATTTTTTACATTTATATTTTTATTTGGTCTTGTTGTTCTTTTTGGTTTTTATGGCTATGCTAAGTTAACTCCAAAATTAGAAATAAAAAGTGCCAATGCTTTTTTAATGTATGACAGTAATGAAGCTTTGTTCTTTCAAGGTAGTGGTTCACAAGAATGGGTTTCTTTAGATGATATTTCTGATTATTTGGTACAAGCTACTATTTATACCGAGGATAAAAGTTTCTATAAACATAAAGGTTTTGATTTTTTACGTATTATGAAAGCTTTGTATATAAATGTAACTACAAAATCTAGAAAACAAGGTGCTTCTACTATATCACAACAATATGCAAAGAACTTATTCTTGGATTTTGATAAAACGTGGGAAAGAAAATGGAATGAAATGTGGTTGACGATGAGGTTAGAAACCCATTATAGTAAAGATGAAATTCTAGAGGGATATTTGAACACAATTAATTATGGACATGGTATGTATGGTATTGAAAATGCTAGTAATTACTATTTCAATAAAAGTGCAAAGGACTTAAATCTGGCTGAAGCTGCAATGCTTACTGGTATTCCAAAATCACCTTCATACTATTCTCCTTTAGTTAATTTGGAATTAGCTACTAAAAGACAAAGAATGATTCTTAATAATCTGTTAAAAAATAATGTGATTACGGAGGATGATTACAATCAAGCCATTAATTATCAGTTTTCTTTTTATGGAAAAAAAGAAACAAACCAATTAGCAACTGTTATGTATTATCAGGATGCTGTTATTAGGGAACTTAAAACATTACGAGAGATTCCTTCTTCTTATTTAGAAACTGGTGGTATCAAAATATATACTAATCTTAATATGGATGCTCAAAAGGCTCTAGAAGATGCTATTAAAAATAACTTAGGAAATGATACTGATTTACAAGCTGCTAGTATTATGATGGATCCTAATACTGGAAAAATACTGGCATTAGTTGGTGGTCGCGATTTTAATAAATCTCAATATAATAGAGCTTATCAGTCTAAAAGACAGGTTGGTTCTACTATGAAACCTCTTTTATATTATGCTGCTTTAGAAAATGGTTTTACTTCTAGTACAACTTTTACTAGTGAAGAAACAACCTTTACTTTTTCTAATAATCAAACATATTCTCCACAAAATGCTGGTGGAACTTATGGTGATAAACCAATATCACTTGCTACTGCTATTAGTTATTCTGATAATATTTATGCAGTTAAAACACACATGTTTTTAGGAGAGGATGCATTAGTAAATATAGCTAAAAGACTTGGAATATCTGCTAATTTAGAATTAATTCCTTCTCTTCCTTTGGGTACTGCTAGTATAAATATGATTGAAATGGCTAATAGTTATGCAGCTTTTGCTAATGAAGGATATAAAGTAGAAGGTCATTTAATTTCGAGGGTTGAAGATTTAAAAGGCAATGTTTTATATGATAGAAATATTAAGCACGAAGCTGTTCTTAATAAGAGTTTAACCTTCATTTTAAATAATTTACTTACTTCTACTTATGATTCTACATTTATAGATTATAATTATCCAACAGCTTTATCAATTGCTGCTAAACTACATCACAAAATCGCTTTAAAGAGTGGTAGTACTGATACAGATAGTTGGTCTATTGGTTATAATAAAGATATTTTGTGTAGTGTTTGGGTTGGTTATGATGATAATCGTGATATACCATTAAATGATTATAAGTATGTTAAAAGTATCTTTGCAGATTCAATTGAGGGATATCTAAAGGATAAAGAAGATAATTGGTATGAAATGCCTAATAATGTAGTCGGTGTTTTAACTAATCCAATTACAGGAATGCCTGCTAGTGAAAGTGATACAAAAAAGAAGATTATGTACTATGTTAAGGGTACAGAACCTTCCTTTACTGATCCAGTTTTTGATGAAATACTAGATTCTAACTAGTATTTTATTATTGTTCCAAAAGTGTCTTGTTTTAGTAATGATCCATTAGAATCATCAGTATCTAAGTGCATTTCAAAATAAGAAGGTTCTTGTTCTTTTATTGAAACATGATCAAAAGTTACACCTTTTTCTCCTTCTACCTTGACTTGGACTTCTTCGACATCTAATAAACCTAACTCTTCTCTTGTTTTATGATCAATATGAATATGTCTATTTGCTATAATAGCACACGGTTTAGTTATTTTACCATTAGGTCCAATAATAGTTACAGTGCTAGCATCAGTTAAATTACCACTTTCTCTTACTGGAGGATTAATACCTAAAGTATAACTATCTGTTTTAGATAATTCTACTTGAGTATAATTTCTTAATGGTCCTAGTACTCTTAATCCTCTTATGATATTTTTTTCAGTTTGAACATCTACTTTGCTTCCTGAAGCATATTGTCCTGGTTGTTTTAAATCTTTAATATTTTCTAAGATACTATCATTTCCAAACAGAATTTTAAAGTCTTCTTCTGTTAAATGAACATGACGGTTACTTATTCCAATTTGAACTTTCATATTATCCCTTCTTTCTAAAACATTCTATCATGTTTATTAATAATTTACTATTTGTTTCATATAATTTTACTGTAAACTAGAAAGGATTGATTATATGAATAATAATTATTACCCATCAAGTACTCCTAATGGTATGACAAATGGTATTAATAATCCAGCCAATATGCCTAATACTCCTAATATTAATAATTTACCAAACCTTAATAATATTCCTGGAATGAATGGCACACAGGTAGCACAGAATGTTGATTATGTAGATAATATATTTAGACTTAACATTGGTAAAGAGGCTTCATTCTATTTGTCTTACTCAGACTCTATCGAATGGCGTGATAAGGTGTTTACTGGAGTTATTAGGGAATCTGGTAAAGATTATGTTCTTTTGGATAGTAATGGAACATGGATTCTTATATGGATGATTTATATAAATTATGTAACTTTTAACGGACCAATTAATTACTAAAAGGATGTTGTAACATTCTTTTTATTTTGATATAATTTTATTACAATGAGGTGGTTTGATGGATATAATTCCAATAATTGTACTAATATCATTAGTTATGTCTATTTTAGCTTTTATTGGTATAACTATTATAAACAGCTATAATAACTATCAAAAATGTATTGTCAGAATTAGTGAAGCTGAAAATAATATTGATGTGTTACTTGATAAATTAGAGGAACAACTATCTAGAACAATTCCTGTTATAAAGGAAATTGACAGTAAATTTGAAGATGAGAAGGCTATTATTAATTTAACAAAAATAAAGAATAAGAAATTAACTAATTTTGCTCTTGATAAAGAACTTAATGAATGTAGATTTGCTTTACAAGAACTTATTGATAGTAGTGCTGTCCTTCTAGATAATGAGCAGCTTATTGATATTAAGTATGATATTACAGATGCTGTTAATGATTTAACTGCTGCTAAAAAGTATTATAATGATTATGTAGTTAGTTACAATAAATTAATTAAATGTTTTCCTTCTAATGTAGTTGGAAAATTATGGCATTATAAACTTAAAGATTTTTATTCAAATGAAAAACAAGAAATGTTTGAAATATTAAAAAAGAATCAGTAATTATTCGTGTACTGGTTCTTTTATTTCCCAATTAATTGGTTTTAATCCTTTTGATATTAGAAAGTTATTTGTTTTTGAAAATGGCTTACTTCCAAAGAAACCATTATATGCTGAGAATGGAGATGGATGAGGAGATTCAATTATATAATGAAGTGAATTAGTTATTAGTTTTTTCTTTTGTCTAGCATAGTTTCCCCAAAGAATAAATACTACTGGTGTATTTTTATCATTTATTATTTTTATTACTTCATCTGTGAATGTTTCCCATCCTTTTCCTTGATGTGAGCCTGGTTTTGATGCTTCAACTGTAAGGGTTGCATTTAATAGTAAAACTCCTTCTTCTGTCCATGGTATTAAGTTTCCTGTTGTTGGTATTTTGATATTTAAATCATCATTTAGTTCTTTATATATATTAACTAGTGATGGTGGACATTTTATTCCATCTTTTACTGAAAAAGATAGACCATGTGCTTGATTTATTCCATGGTATGGATCTTGTCCTAGAATAACTACTTTTGTATCTTCATAGCTTGTCTTACGAAAAGCATTAAATATTTCTGTTTCTTTTGGATATATTGTTTTTGTTTGATATTCTTTTTTGACGAAGTCTAGTAAATCTTTAAAATAATCTTTATTAAATTCTTTTTTTAAAATTTCATCCCAACTATTACCTATCATTTTTATCACCTATTTATAATTATATCATGAGATTATTTTTTTTGATAGGTATTATATTCTTTAATAACTACTTTTCTTAAGGAAATTAATGAATACATATTAATAATGGCCATTATGGCTACTAAAATATCTACTAAACTCCATAAAAAACTTGCTGATACAATGCTACCTATTATTAAAATAATAATTGTTAGTGTTTTTAAAATAAATAAATCTGATTTTCTTAGTTTTCCTTTTAGATATTTTAGATTACTTTCTCCATAATAATATCCTGCTATAATAGTTGAAAAAGCAAAAGCAATAATAGATATTACTAGTATTGTTATTCCTAGCTTTCCTAAATGATAGTTTAAGGCAAACTGGGTTATTTCTATTCCGTTAATATTATTTATATTAAGTGTTTCATATGGAGATGTTAAAATAATTAAAGCTGTTGCTGTACATATTATAAAACTAGTAAAATAGATACCTAATACCTGAGTTAGTCCTATTTTAATTGAGTCATTTGTTGGTACTGCTCCTGATGCTATAGCACCACTACCTAAACCTGCTTCTGTTGAAAATACTCCTCTTTGGATACCTATGACAAAGGTTGTTAATAAACCAGTTGTTAAAGCTTTAAAATTAAAGGCATCTTGAACAATTGATGTTAAAACTTCTGGTATTTTTTGATAATTTATAACAACTATAATTACACTTAAAAGTAAATAACTTATCCCCATAATTGGTACTAAAATACTTGTTACATCTAAAATTTCTTTTAGTCCTTTTATTATTATATATCCAGAAATTATTGCTACTATAAGACCAGTTATCAATGGAGCAATGTCATAATAATTATTAATTGAGTTGGCAATTGTATTAGCTTGAATAGACATAAATCCTACTATGTAGGCAAATATAATTAAAAAAGCATAACATTTGGCGAGATTTTTCTTTTTTAAGCCTTTGTCTATGTAATATGCTGGACCTCCTACATATTGATCATTTATTTTTTCGTGATATTTGATTCCAAGGAGGCTTTCTGAGAAGGCATTAACACTGGTTATAATGGCTGATACCCAAATCCAAAATATTGTTCCTTTTCCTCCTACATATATAGCAAGGGCTATCCCAGCTAGAGATCCTACTCCTATTCTTGCTGCAAGTGCCATTGTTAAGCTTTTAAATGGAGTAACTTGAGTATCTGATTGATCTGATTTAAAACTTTTTAGCATGTCTATAAATTTAAATTGAACACCTTTCAATTTAAAAGTAAAATATAATCCTCCACCTAAAAGAAAGACTATTGCTGTTTGCCATAAAACAGTATTTAATATTTTAATCATTTTATCACCTACTATAATTTTAAACTTAAAATTTGTCTGATTTTGTCAAAAAAATACCATATAATTATTTATGGTATTTTTCATTATTTCTTATTTTATATGTTCTATATATTTGTTCTAATAATATTACTCTAAATAGTTGATGAGGAAATGTCATCTTAGAAAAAGATAATTTATAATTTGACATTTGTTTTATTTCTTCATCTAAACCATATGATCCACCTATGATAAATGTTATATTAGGATTTGCTATATTTATATTGTCTAATTTTTTGGCAAATTCTTCAGATGTTAGTTGTTTACCATCTATTTCCATGGTGATTATGAAATCTTTTTGATTTAGGATTTTTTTTATTTTATCTTTTTCTTTTCGTTTTACTACGATTTCATCTTCTAAACCTTCATCAGGTATCTCAATAATTTCAATATTTGTATATTTCTGAAGACGTTTTTTATATTCGTTTATTGCATCAGTAAGATAGTCTTCTTTTATTTTTCCGACACTTATTATTTTTATCATTATACTTCTACCACTTTCAATGCTTCGTTTTGTTTTGTAATAAGAATCTCTTCTTGATAATTGATTTCATCCATAGCTTCTTTTGTTGTATTGTATGCTAGCTCTTCTGTGTTATTTTTTTCACTTAAATGAGCTAGTATTATATATTTGGTATTTGTACCTACAATATTTTTTAAATATCCAGCTGTTGTTTTATTTGATAAGTGTCCTTCGTCAGATAAAATTCTTTGTTTTAATATGTATGGATATGGTCCATTCATTAGCATTTCTTCATCATGATTACTTTCAATATAGTAAATGTTTTTATTTTTTATTCTTTCTAAATATCTTCTATTTATGTAACCAGTATCTGTAATATAAACTATATTCTTATTATTATTGGAAAATATGTAGCCAACTGAAGCTACGGCATCGTGTGATGTGTGAATAATTGAGATATTTAAATCATTAATCATTAATTCTTCTTCAATTATTATTAGATTACTAGTTGGTATAGTTGATGATAATTCTTCTGCTATTTTTAATGGTACATATACTTTAGTATTATTCCTTTTGACAAATTGTTTTAGTCCTTTAATATGGTCACTGTGTGTATGAGTAATAAAAATGGCATCAATCTCACTTGGCTCTATATTTTCTTCTAATAATTTGTTTGAAATATAAGGATAACTCATCCCTAAGTCAATTATAACTTTGATATTATCGGTTATTAAAAGAGATGAGTTACCTTTAGAACCACTTGCTAATACTTTTAGTTTCATTTTAATATCTTAGGAAAGTATTTGGATTGATTGTTCTATATCCAACACCATATGGGTTACCAATATATAATCCAAAGTGTAAGTGAGTTCCTGTTGCAAATCCTGAATCTCCCATTGTTCCTATTTTATCTCCAGCATATACAGTTTGACCAGCTCTAACTGTTCTTGTTGCCATGTGACCATACATAGTGTAGTAATTATTTCCATGCTTTAGTACGACAAAGTGTCCATTTATATCATTATATCCTGATTTTGTTACTAAACCATTATTAGCAGCATATATTGCTGTTCCATATCCTTTACCAATATCGATACCACCATGTAATTTACCCCAACGCCATCCATATGGACTATTGATAGTAAATGGTTTTTCTGTTGGGAATACCCATTGTCCAAGTGGTGGTGCTTCTCCATCTGCTGATGAGTTATCATATTTATATATTTTAGTACCACGAATAATTATTCTATCAATAGTTGGTTTTAATACTTCTGGTGTACCAAGTATTTTTGTTCCGATTATTTCACCGTTTTCTAATTGTACTATAGAAGTTACTTTTTGGAGTCCATCTTGTCCTTCTTGTTTTACTTTTTCATAACCAATATATTGTTCTGGATCTGACTCATAAATTGTATTGTATGTAACTACTTGTTTTTCTACTTTGTAATCTTCTTCTACTACTTTAAATTGTGGTTTAATAAGACCAACTGTTACTTTTTCACCTTCAAATAATAAAGCTTCTGTTGAATTGAATGATGTATTAGCTATTAAGAATTCTTCTGGGGACATTTTATTATCATTTGATATTTTTTCGATTGTATCTCCACTTTTTACTGTATATGTATCAAGATTAGATGTTGTACCAAATAGTAAATATTTACTTAAAGTTTCTACATCAGTAAATATTTGAGCTCCTGTTGGTATCTTTTCTTTGGTTATCTTTATTGTATTTTTTATATAAAGATCTTCTATTATTTTTCCAGTATCTTTAATTTCTTCTTGAGCATTATCCATAAATGTTTGATATTCTTCTTGATCTACGAATGATGTTATTGTTTTTTGCGCGGATTCTTCAAATATTTTTCTATCTAACACGTATAAGACTTGATCTTCTCCTTTAATAGTTCCTTTTTCAGTAGTTTCATCGACACCTTCAATAGTTATTTTGAAGCCATCTATAGTAAATGATTCTATTCCTTTTATAGATTTTATTTCTGAATATATCTGTTTTGCAGAAGAAAGATTTTCTTTATATGTGTATTCTCTTTTTATATCTAAATCATTAGGAACAAAAACTTTACTAACATTATATTTTTCTTTTATAATTGACTGTTCTTTGTCAATATAATTTTCAAGTTCATTTTTTGATTTTATAAGTCCTAATGATTTTCCTTCTAAATATACTCTATAGGCTAATTTTGGTTCAGAGTTTGTTTTTCGAACGCCACTTATTTCATTGCTAATATCATTTGAAGAAGCGCTAGTAAATACTATTACTCCTGATATGATAGCAGCAAAAATTGATGGTATTATACTATTTTTATCCATTTTTTTCACCCTCTTTTGGTTCTTTTCGATAGCTTAAGAACGTTGATGTATCTTTTTTAAATAAAAGTTCAATAGTTGTTGTTGGTCCATTACGATGTTTTCCAATAATAAATTCACTGATACTTATATTGTCATCGGTTCGTGCCTCTTTATTATAGTAATCATCTCTATATAAAAATGATACTATATCTGCATCTTGTTCTATTGAACCTGATTCACGTAGGTCACTCATAATTGGTCTTTTTTCTTCACGACCTTCTACTGAACGTGATAATTGTGCTATAGCTATAACTGGTATATGAAGTTCCATAGCCATTGTTTTTAGAGCACGTGAAATATCTGATACTTCTTGTTGACGATTTGAACCATATCCTTTTCCACCTGATATAAGTTGTAAGTAGTCAATTATAACAATTCCTAGTCCATCTTCACTACTTGCTAAACGACGACATTTAGATCGGATTTCCCCTATTGTTATACCTGGAGTATCATCGATGTATAAATTGGCTTCTGATAACTGGCTAACAGCTTCATTGATTCTTTTCCAGTCATTATTCATTAAATTTCCTGTACGTAATTTATTACCTTCTATTTGTCCAAGTGCTGATAACATACGTGTTGCCAGTTGCTCTGCACCCATTTCTAAGTTGAATAAGGCAACTGCTTTAGTATTATTCATTGCTATATGTGTAGCAAGATTTAAAACAAAAGCCGTTTTTCCCATGGCAGGACGCGCTGCAATTATGATTAACTCATTTTCATGGAGACCAGAAGTTACTTTATCTATATCATACCAACCAGTTGATAACCCAGTTACTTCTCCTCTTGTCTCAGCTAATTGTTGTAAATCTTTTTGAGCTTTTAATAAAACATCTTTTATGGTTTTAAATTCACCTGATTTACGTTTTTTTGAAATACCTAGTATTTTCTTTTCTGCCTCATCTAAGTTTTCATTAATGCTACCTTCTCCGCTATATCCTAATGTTACTATATTAGTAGCTGTTTCTATTAAAGCTCTACGCATAGCCATTTCTTCTACTATTTGAATATAAGAATCTATATTGGCAGCAGTTGGTACTGAGTCTAGTATTTCTGTTAAGTATTCAACTCCTCCAACTTCTTGGAGTATGTTCTTTTGTTTTAACTCAGAAGTTATAGTAGTTAAATCAAGTGGGATTTTTCTATTGGTTAGTTCTCTTATTGTTTTAAATATTTTCTGATGACTAGTTAAGTAGAATGACTCTTCTACTAAGGATTCACATGCTCTATCTAAAGCATATTTTGTTAGAAACATTGCACCTAATACGGATTGCTCTGCTTCTATATCATTTGGTATATTTTTAGACTGCATTAGTACCTCTCCTTTTATTTTACTAGTTGAACTTTTAGTGTTGCTATTACTTCTTTATATAATCTTATTTTGACATTATGAAATCCTAATGAAGATAGATTATTATCTAATAAGATTTGTTTTTTATCAATTTTGTATCCTTTTTTATCTAATTCTTCTTTTATCTGCTTTGGACTTATACTTCCAAATACTCTATCATGTTCACCTGTTTTTACTTTAAATAATAAAGAAAACTTTTCTAATTCTTTTTTTAATTGTTCAGCTTTATTAGTATTTTCTTTAATTTCTTCTCTTTCTTTTCTTTTATCGTCTTCTAATTTCCTTAATGATTCTTCAGTAACTTGAACAGCATAACCTTTTTTTATTAAAAAGTTTTCTGCATATCCATCCTTTACGACTTTCATTTCGCCTTTTTTTCCTTGATTTTTTAAGTCTTTTATAAATATTACTTTCATAAAATCATCTCCTTATGCTAAGTTAGATATTATATCTTTTAATTCTTTTTCTATGTCACCTAGACTTCTATTTTTTATTTGTGCAGCGGCTTCATGATTATTTCCCCCACCACCTAATTGTTCTGCTATTTGACTAACATTAACGGATCCAATACTTCTAGCACTTAATCCAACTGTTTCATCGTCAAGTTTTCCAATAACGAATGAAACTTCTATATTATTAAATTGTAATAGTGTATCTGCTATTTTAGCTAGGTCTTCTTTACGATATTTAACTTTCTGACTCCCTACTGAAAGTGCTATTGTCTTTTTTATGACTTCAATATCTGTTATTACTTTCTGTCTAATTTTATAGTCTTCTATATCTTGTTTTAACAGGTATTGCACTTCTTTAGGTGAGGCCCCTTGTGTTGTTAAATAATAGGCACAGTAATAAGTCTTAGAAGTTGTTTTTAAGACAAAATTATTAGTATCTAGCACTATTCCAGATAAAATTATTGTACTTATTTCACTATCTAATTTAATATCATAATAGTATACTAGTTCTGTTATCATTTCGCAAGTACTTGATGCGTCTTTATCAATAATTAATATTGCTTTTTTTATTGTTTGTTGATTTGTTTCGTGATGATCTATTACTATTACCTTATCAAACTGTTGAAGGACTTCTTCATTTTGAAGTAAGTAAGGTTTATTACAATCAAGAATTAATAGAAGATCTTTTCCAGATTTTTTCTTTTCTATATGTTTTGATTCAATTATATTAACCTTTTTCTTTACTTTCTCAATTACCTTTTTGACTCCTAATTCTTTTTCTTTATCATCTATAACTAAAAAGCATTTTTTATGTTTTTTAGTTAATATTTTATACATTCCAAGTGAACTACCTAAGGCATCTAAATCTAAGTCTTTATGTGCCATAATGAATATATTTTTACTTTCTTTAATATATTTCAATAAAACTCTTTTCTTTTTTAATATATTCATTGTATCCCCTTTCTAATAAGTCCCCCTTAGTTAATTATACTACATTTCTTAAAAGTTCAAAAGAATAAAATCTATTTACTTGATACTTATTTTAGATATTTTTAATTTAGAAAATAAAAAAGAATAAACATCTTTTCGTTTATTCTTATTTTGTATAAGGTAATAAGGCAATTGCACGAGCTCTTTTTATTTGTTCAGCAATATATCTTTGGTGTCTTGCACAAGCTCCTGTAATACGTCTTGGTAAGATTTTACCTTTTTCATTTATATATCTTCTTAAAGTTTCTACATCTTTATAATCTATATTCTTACCTGTACACATGTAACAAACTTTTTTCTTTTTTCTATAAAATCCTTCTGCCATGTTTATAATTCTCCTTCCTTAGAATGGTAGGTCATCGTCACCGATTTCTATATTGGAACCAAAATCTTTAAATGGATCAGCACTTATATTAGATCCACTCATGTCAGGTTGTGATGAAAAATCATAAGGTGTAGCATTATCATTAAATGCTGGTTGAGCATTTGATTGTGAATAATTATTTTCTCTTGATGCTTTCGTATCTAAAAATTGAATATTATCTGCTACTACTTCTGTAACATAACGCTTTGTTCCATCTTGAGCATCATAATTTCTCGTTTGAATACGTCCATCAATCGCAACTTGACTTCCTTTTGTTAAATATTGTTTAGCTGTTTCAGCTTGTTTTCTCCATACTACAATATTTATGAAATCAGCTTCTCTTTCCCCGTTTTGGTTAGCAAATGTCCTATTTACAGCGATAGAAAATGTTGCACTTGCTACTTGATTACTTGTATATCTTAATTCTGGATCCCTAGTTAATCTTCCAATTAAAAATACTTTGTTCATATTATTACCTCTTTTCTTAGTCTTCTACTTTAATAACGATATGACGAATAATATCTTCACTAATTAAAGCTAGACGATCAAATTCTTTAATTGCATCAGCATTATTTGCTTCTACATTAAATAGGAAATAATACCCATTTTTGTATTTTTTTATTTCATAAGCTAATTCTCTTTGACCCATTTCTTTAACTTCAGTAACATTAGATCCAAAATTAACAATAGTATTCTTCATGTTTTCAGCTACTTGTTTAGCACTTGCTTCATCTAAATCAGGTCTAACTATGAACATAATTTCATATTTTTTCATTTTTTACACCTCCTTTTGGACATAAGGCCAATTACTTGGCAAGGAGTACCTAAATACTCTTTTTGTACTATAGCAGATTTTTGCTTTTTTGTAAATGTTTTTTTTAGAAATAAAAAAATTTTTAAACAGTACTTTATTTAATTTTGTACTTGTTTAAAAACTTTATTTATTAATCATTTTCATTTCCAAATAGTCTTAGTAAATCTATAAGAACATTAATGAAATCTAAGTATAATTGAAATGCTCCATAAATTGCCAAATTCTCTTCTGGATAAACATTATCTAGTTTCTTGATTTTTTGAATGTCATAAGCAATATATCCTAAGAAAACAGCAACACTGAAACAACTAATAATAATTTCAAATTGTTCGCTTCCAAGGAAAATATTTATTACCATACAGATTATTATTCCAAATAGTATCATTGCTAATAATGATCCAAATTTAGTTAAGTCAATTTTAGTTGTATGACCTATTATTGCAAATACTAAAAATAATACTGCAGATGCTAAGAAAATCCATAATATTGATCCTAATTCATATATTACAAAAATTGATGAAAATGTTACTCCACTGAAAAAGGTATATAAAATGAATGATACTTTTGCTACTATAGGATTCATACTTTCTAATTTGGCTGCTAAGAAAATTGCTAAACCTAACTCTATAATAATTAAAATTAAATAGTTTATATTACTTCCATAGATAAATTCAAGTATATCAATATTAGATGAGCATACATATCCTGTTACAAATGTAACTAAAAGTCCAATAAACATCCATATAAATGATTTACTCATTATTTTGTTTTCCATTCAAATTCCTCCTTAACAAAATTATACGTGTATTATATCATTTTTTTC
>CATKEA010000125.1 GCA_949746915.1 uncultured Bacilli bacterium | reverse complement strand
TTTCTTATCATTAGTCATAGTTATCATTCTCCATACTATTATTCTTATATTTAATATTATAACACATGTTTACTTCTATTTAACATTATTTTCATTTTGCTAGCAAAAAACTGCTATTTAGCAGTTTTCTTATTTAAATAAAAATTGTTGCGTCTTTTTGATATATTTTTTCATTTATTATAACATCATATTTAGATATTGTGATAGTTTTATTTTCATGTAAACTTCTTTGAACATCTATTATTCTTTGATTACTTGAACCCCTAAAAGTTAGATTCAAACTTTTTTTAGATAAAATAAATGGTCCATCTACTAAAACATCAATATATTTTAAAAATTTTAACTTATCTTTATCCTTTATAATATCTTCAAAAATAAAACCAGTGTAACACCAAATATTTAAATCTTGTTCTTTTATAAATTTTGCTAGAATACTACAAGCTTTTGCTTGAAGAAATGGTTCTCCTCCAGAAAATGTTATTCCATCTTCAATGGATAACTTCATTATCTCTTCTTTTAATTTCTCAATTTCAACTAATTCTCCACCTTTTAAATCATGCGTAGTTTGATTATGACATCCTTTACAATTGTGAAGACAACCTTGTGTCCAGATAATAGCTCTTATTCCTTCTCCATCAACAACACTATTTACTTGAATAGGAGCTGCTAATCTTATTTTCATAATTACTTAGAAGAAACTAGACCATTTGTGGAGTGTTTTACTCGATCTTTTTCTTCAGCTCTTTTAGCATTGTTAAAACGATCTGTTGTTCCCACTAAATATCCAGTTATTCTTCTAATCCTTTCAAATTTTATTCCTTCTCCTACTTTTTTTTCATCATTTTTCATATATTTTCCTACCTTTCTATACTATTTAATTTTTCTATTTTAACACCTTCTCCTTCGCGTCTTCCACAGCCAGGACAAATGTCTCCGATTACTCCAGTATATCCACAAACTGGGTCTCTATCTACTGGATGATTTATTGCGCCATATCCAATATTATTATCATGCATTACTCTAACTATTTTCATAAATGCCTGTATATTATTAGTTATATCCCCATCTAACTCTATATAACTTATATGACCACCATTAGTTAGATCATGATATGGTCCTTCTATTTTTAATTTATCAACAATTGAAATATCATAGTAAACTGGAACATGAAATGAATTAGTATAATAAGGGCGATCTGTTATACCAGCTAACTCCCCATATATTTCTTTATCTAACCTAACAAATCTACCAGATAACGATTCCGCTGGGGTTGCAAGTAATGAAAAATTTAAATTATATTCCTTTACATACTCATCAATACGATTTCTCATAAATTTAATAATCTCATAGCCAAGTTTTCGAGCTTTTTCACTTTCTCCATGATGACTACCAATTAAAGCTATCAATGTTTCAGCTAAACCAACAAATCCGATTGATAAAGTTCCATTTTTTAATATTGGCTTTAATCTAGATGTTGTTTTTAAGTCTTTAGAATCTATCCATATTCCTTGTCCTAAAAGAAAAGGAAAATTATATACTTTTTTACGGCATTGTATTTCAAAGCGTTCTAGTAACTGATCTTTAACTAAATCCATCATTTCGCCAAGCTCTTTATAGAATCCTTCCATATCACATTTTTTGTTACTTATTATTCCATATTTGATTCCAATTCTAGGAAGATTTATTGAAGTAAATGAAAGGTTTCCACGCCCTGTTGTTATTTCTTTATCATGGTTTACATTAGCCATTACTCTAGTACGACATCCCATATATGCTATTTCTGTTCTATAGTCGCCTTCTTTATAATATTGTAAGTTAAATGGAGCATCAATAAAGGAGAAATTTGGAAATAATCTTTTTGCTGATACTTTACATGCTAATTCAAATAAGTCATAATTAGGATCTTCTTTATTATAATTGACATTTTCTTTTACTTTAAATATGGAAATTGGAAAAATTGGAGTTTCCCCATGGCCTAGACCACTATCTAATGATAACAAGTAATTTTTAGTAACCATTCGTCCTTCACTTGAGGTATCTGTTCCAAAATTAATTGATGAAAATGGCACCTGTGCTCCTGCTCTTGAATGCATTGTATTTAAATTATGAATAAAGGCTTCCATTGCTTGATAAGTTATCCTATCTGTTTTTTTTAGAGCTTTTTCATAGGAAAATTCAAATATTCTTTTTATTTTATTACTGTTTTTATAGAATTTTTCAAAGTCTTCAATATTAAAATTAATTGTTTTTTTACTATCTATTATTGCTAAAAGCTTTTTTGTATCAAAAAGTTCTATTAGTTCTTCTAATTCTAAACTATCCATTAAAGTTTGTTTAAATTGCTTTTTAAAAGTTTTTAATACACCTGGTGCCATAAAATAATCAAATGCTGGAAGTGACTGACCTCCATGCTGATCATTTTGATTTGACTGAATAGTAATAGCAGCTAGTGCACTATATGACATAATATCATTTGGTTCTCTTAAGTAACCATGTCCCGTTGAAAAACCATTTTTAAATAGTTCTAACAAATCAATTTGACAACAAGTGGTTGTACCCATTGGTACAAAGTCCATATCATGAATATGAATTTGCCCGCTATCATGTGCTTCAGCAATATGTGGACTTATAAGATAACTTTTTGAAAACTCTCTAGATAATGTAGATCCATATTGCAACATAGTTCCCATAGCAGTATCTCCATCAACATTGGCATTATCACGTTTTAAATCTTCTTCGCTAGCATCTTTTAATGTTAAGGCTTCAATAGCTTTTACTAGACCATGCTCTCTTTTAAAAAAATTAGCACGAGATAAAGTGCGATTGTTGCGATAAGAAGAAAAAGAATCTAGTACATCTAAATAATTTAATTTTCTCAAGTTTCCTTCTATTATATCTTGAATATCCTCTATTTTTATATTATTTATATTCTTTGCGTTTATTTCTTCTAAAACACTATTTAACACTTTGATTTTATCTGTTTCAGTATAGTTATTTTCACTTATACTATTAAAACCTTTTGATATAGCTAACATTATTTTTTCTTTATTAAATGGGACTTTTCGTCCATCCCTTTTTGTAACTTTTAATTTTGTATAATTCATTGTTTCTACCAATTTCTTCACCGCCTATTATTTTTTCTTTATATATAGTCATTCTAAGATTACATTTATGCCAATTTTCTTTTCTTTGATTTAATACTATCTTACAAACATAAGTTTGTCAATTGTATTTTTTTTGCTTTTTGTAAAGAAAAAAAATATTATGTTTATAATATTTGTTATATATAAACATAATATCCTTTATTTATTGTATAATTTAAAAACACTTTACGTAAGATAGTTTTTAAATTCTATGTCAATAACAGATATGAGATAAAATAATTAATCATTTTTAATTAAACTTAAAGATACTTTTTCAACATCTTTCTTAATATCAATAACATAACAATCTACTATATCTCCAACTGCTAAAATTTCTGATGGATGTTTAATATAATTTTTCGTTAGTTTAGAAATATGTGCTAAACCATCATTATGTAATCCAATATCAATAAATACTCCAAAATCAACAACATTTCTGACTGTTCCTTGTAATTTATCTCCAACATGTAAATCTTCTATATTTAAAACATCACTTTTTAAAAGTGGCTTTGGCATAGAATCACGAGGATCACGATTTGGAGTCTTTAAAGCTGCTATAATATCTTCTAAAGTATATTTATCAATATCTATATCTAAACTTTCTTGATTTATATCATCTAAAACTTTTTTTAGTTTTTCTGTTCCAATATCTTCTTTTGTTAGATTTAATTTTTCCAAAAGTTTTTCTACTTCTTGATATTTTTCTGGATGAATAGATGTTTTATCTAAAGGATTAGTACCATCTATTATTCTCATAAATCCAATTGATTGTTCAAATACTTTAGGAGTTATTCCTTTTACTTTAGATAACTCATCACGAGAGACAATCTTTCCATATTTATTTCGATACTCAATTATAGAATCAATTGCTTTTTTATTCATACCAGACACATATTTTAGTAATGACCATGATGCTGTGTTGATATTTACTCCAACTTGGTTAACTGCCTTTGTTACGACAAAATCAAGTGACTCATCTAATTTCTTAGGTGTTACATCATGTTGATATAGTCCTACTCCGATACTTTTTGGATCTATTTTAACTAATTCTGATAGTGAGTCTTGAAGTCTTCTTCCAATACTTATGGCACTTCTTTTTTCAACAGTTAAATCTGGAAATTCTTCTATTGCTAGTTTTGATGCTGAATATACTGACGCTCCTGCTTCACTAACAATTATGTATTCTACTTTTCTTTTTGATTCTTTAATAACATCGGCTATAAAAGCTTCACTTTCTCTTGATGCAGTTCCATTTCCAATAGCAATTATATCAATTTGATATTTATCTATTAGCTCTAAAACTTTCTGTTTTGATTCTTCTATTTTATTGTGTGGTTCTGTTGGATAAATAACAGCTATTTCTAATGGTTTTCCTGTTTTGTCTAAAACAGCTAATTTGCATCCAGTTCTAAAAGCAGGATCGAAACCTAATACAACTTTTTCTTTAATTGGTGGCGTTAAAAGTAGTTTTTCAACATTTTTAGAGAAATTATCAATTGCTACTTCTTCTCCTGTTTCTTTTAAATCACTTCTTATTTCTCTTTCTATGGATGGATAAATAAGACGTTTTATACTATCTTTGATAGCCTCTTTAACAACTGATGCTAATTGATTGGTTTCATCTTTGATAACTTTTTTAGAAAGATAGGCTTCTATTATATCCATGTTTATGTCAATAGAAACTGATAGTATTCCTTCTTTTTCTCCTCTATTTAGAGCTAGTACTCTATGAGGCTTGATGCTTTTAACATTTTCATTATAATCATAGTACATCTCATAAGTTTTCTTTTCATCAACAGCATTCTTTTTTAATTTACTAACAATTATGCCATCACGATACACCATACGTCTAATTTCTTTTCGATAACTAGCATTATCACTAATCCATTCAGCAATGATATATTTAGCTCCTGTTATAGCATCTTCTGTTGTTTTTACTTGCTCATTTATAAATTTTTTAGCTACTTCTTCTAAAGATGTTTTTATATTAAAAGACATAATCATTTTAGCAAGTGGTTCTAATCCATTTTTGATAGCTTCTGTTGCTTTTGTTTTCTTTTTTTCTTTATATGGACGATATAAATCTTCTACTTCCACTAGCTTTTGACATTTCATAATACTTGTCTTTAGTTCTTCTGTTAATAAATTTTTTTCATCTATTAATCTAATAACATCTTCTTTTCTTTTTAATAAATTAACTTGGTATTCATATACTTCATTAATACTTCTAATTATTTCTTCATCTAATGCTCCAGTCATTTCTTTACGATAACGTGCAATGAATGGGATTGTATTTCCTTCTTCTAATAGTTTTAATACTGTTTCTACTTGTTTTATGGAAATATTTAAATTTTTACTTATTTCTTCAATTATCATGCTATTCATAGTAAATTCCTCCTACATAATTGTATCAAGTCTTTTTACTTACGTAAAGCTATTTTCTAAATAAGATATTTAATAATGATTTATTCTTAGTTTTTTCTTTTACTTGTTCATCTTGCTCTTTTTCAATCCTATTTGCTAGTTCATACTCTCTTACTTCTTCACTTATTTCACTAATAGTCATTATTGGCTTCATCGTTTGTTCTCTAACAATGTCTATTAATGGAACTTCTTCATCTAAACCAAAAATCTCTACATCACAATTATGATTAACTGGAATATTTACTAATCTATTATTGTACTTAACTTTTTTAAATAGTCCATTGCTACTTGCAACTTCAATATATCGACATACTCCTGCTATTCCTCTAAGATAAATATTTCTAATATCATGTTTTTCTTCATAGTCTTTAGAGTCTAGTTTATCTTGAAGTTCTTTCAATTCTTTTTCTGTTACTTTATCTGGCAAAGTATCTTGATAATAACGACATGGTTTTATATTCTTTATATATAGCCCATTGTTTTTTGCTTTTTTAGTTGATGCAATATCACCATTTTTTAAAATTCTGTATTTACCACTTTGAATTTGTTGACACACATATTTTTTTGAAGATATTTCTCCAACAACAATATCATCAACATTAAAAATTAATATGTTTTCTCTCATAAATTATCACTCCTTATTATAGTATAGCATAGAAAAAGAGGAATGCTCTTCCTCTTAACTATATTTTACAGATAACTTAATTTTGTCTTTACATATGGTTTTTCTTCTATATTTTCATATGTTGAACTATTATTAGTAGCAAGCATATTTTCTGCTGTTTCATATAATTTTAATGATCCATTATTTACACTTATATTAGATGCATCAATAGGCATGTTTGTAAATTTATCATTATCTCTGTCTAAAATATAGTCTGAATTATTTTCATTTTGTAATGGTCTATCAGAAATTACTTCAATAGCATCATCTTCTAAGTCTATAATTTTGTCAGAATCAATATTAGCTAATGGTGTTAATTCTTTGATAGTTTTATTAACTTCATATAATGAAGATTTATTTCCAGTTGTTTTTTCTTCTTGATTTGTTGATTTAGAATATTCTTCTTCAACAACTTCAGGATCTTTAACAATGTCTTCTCCTTCTATTAGACTTAATTCTGTATACTCATAATTTTTATCATAGTATTCTTCTAATTCTTCGGCTGTTAAATCATCTAGGTTTACTTCACTATTATTATTGGTACTATTATTCCCATTTTTTAAATTATGGTAAGTTGCAACTGGATGAATAATAGTATTAAAAATATTCTTTGTACTTTTAACAGGATGGGCAATGAAGTATCCAATTCCCATAAATGGTAAAACTGCTGCCTTAGTTATTGTAGTTACTACTTTTTTTAGTATATTAAATCCTTTTGTAAAGATTGATTCTTTCTTTTCTTTTGAAGTATTTATTTCTTCTTGGTTTTCTTTAGTTTCTTCTATTAAATCTTCTTCACTTGGTACAGATTCTATTTCTTCTAAAGTATCATTTAAATCTTCATCTGCAAGCAAACTTTCAAGTGTTACCCCTGGTACTATTTCATCTTCTACTTCTATACTTTCTTCATCTGAAGCAATCCCAGATAGTTCTGTTTCATTAGTATCTTGTTCAACAGAAATTATTTCTTCAACTGCTTCATCACTTAAATTATCTAAAACAATCTCAGATAGTTCTGTTTCATCATCATTAACTTCTTCAACATCAATATCTTCATCAGAATTATTTTCATAAACTACATATTCTGCTGAAGGTAATTCTACAGATTCTGAATCTACAAGTTCAATTACTTCTTCATCATAACTAGAACTATTTTCTACTACTATTTCTGCTTTTTCTTCAGGAATAGTTGATTCTTCTTTTTCTTCTTCAATTGTTTCATCTTCAATTACTTCATCAGAATTATCTTCATAAACCATATATTCTGCTGAAGGTAATTCTACAGATTCTGGATCTACAAGTTCAATTACTTCTTCATCAAAATTAGAACTATTTTCTACTACTATTTCTTCAGTACCAGTTGCTTCTTCTAGCTCTTGTTCTGTTTCTTCTGAGGTAATAACTTCATCTAAATCTTTTTTTGGATTTATTAACTCTTGCCAATGTGAACTACGTTTTTTCATATATATATCCCCCTCTTTTTTTGATTACGTGCTATATTATAGCATATCAGCTTTGCTTTTGCAAGCTTTTTTGACATTTTTTACAATTCGCATATTATATTTAAACTAAAATCAAAGTTTATTTTATTTTTAAGTTAGTATAATTTTAAATTAATCATTCAACTAGTTTTATTAGTATCATATTTGATATAGAAAAAAAGACTTTTCAGTCTTTAATTGTTAATAGCCTTGTCTTAAAATTTCTATTTTAGTATTTCTACTTATTCCTCTTTGGTAAGACTCTTTCTCACTAGATACAAGTAAGTCAAATTGAAATTTTTTTCCTATACCAACACCACCTCTATCTAGTAATATTGCTAATTCTGTTTGTCCGCTTTGATATGTGAATCTTACAATAGTACCAAATGGGTATTTATAATCTCCTGCTACAATTCTTAAGTTACCATATGTATTATCTTTATATGTTGTTATCTGACTTGATATTTTGTATCCTGAAGCTGTTCTACCACTACATCCACTACAATCTGGTCCATAATAACTTATTGTTCCTGTATATGATTCTAAAACATTATGTCCATTTGTATCTATAGCGGAATAATTATCTTTGTTGCTTATTACTGGCTTTGTTTCTTCTTTCTTAATTTCTTCCTTTTTTTCAACAACTTCTTGTTTTTTCTCAGGTTGCTTTTCTTCTATTTTCTGATTATTTACTTCTTCTTTTTTTGTCCCCTTTATCTCTTCAGTCTGTTTGGAATATTCTATCTTAATTTCTTCAACTAATGCTGCTGTTTGGAATATGCTACTTTGAAGAAATTTTGATAAATTATTATTATCTACACTTTTTGACCCCCTTGTTATTTTCATACTTTCATTTGCTATATTTACAATAGAAATAGATAAAGCTAAAACAACAAATGTGCACATAATAAATGTATAATAATTAATTTTTTTCATGTTCCCTCTCTTTCGGACAATTTAAATTATAGCATAATTATAATCATTTTGCAAATCTGTAGACACTTATTAGTCGATGGCTAATTCGCCTTATCAGATAAAGGGATTGTGATATAAAAATCGTTTGTTGGTAGTATTTGGTATTACCAAATACATATAATATTTTATTCATAAATCTTTATTTTTTTACAAAAAAATAAGTGACTAGCACTTATCTTCTTATTTGTAATTATCTGCTTTAACTTCCATAAAACTTTGTGGATGTTTACATACTGGACAAACTTCAAGAGCTTTAGTTCCAACATAAACATGTCCACAATTTCTACAAATCCAAATTTTTTCTTCTTTTTTCTCAAATATTGCTTTATCTTCGATATTTTTAAGTAAAGTCAAATATCTTTCTTCGTGTTCTTTTTCAATTTTAGCTACAGCATCAAATAAGTATGCAAGTTCGTTGAATCCTTCTTCTTTTGCTTCTGTTGCAAATTTAGCATACATATCAGTCCATTCATAATTTTCTCCAGCTGCTGCATCTTTTAAATTTTGTTCAGTTGAAGGCACGCTTCCACCATTTAAATATTTGAACCATAATTTAGCATGTTCTTTTTCATTATCTGCTGTTTCTTGAAAAATAGCTGCTAATTGCTCATATCCATCTTTTTTTGCTTGTGATGCATAGTAAGTATATTTATTTCTTGCTTGGCTTTCTCCTGCAAAAGCAGTCATTAA
>CATKEA010000124.1 GCA_949746915.1 uncultured Bacilli bacterium | reverse complement strand
TACTACTCAATAGAAAGGAGTTATTATGAATAGTGACAATATGTTTGCAACCATTGATTTTGGTCCTTTCATTGAATATTTAGAAGATGATGATATTACAGATATGTCTTATAGTAATAATGGGCAATTGTGGCTTAGATCACTTTCTAAAGGTAATTATCGTGTAGATAACGAAAAGATAAATAACGAAGTAGTTGAAAAACTTGCCTTTCAGTGTTCAAATTGTATGGGAACGACATTTAATATGGCTAAACCATTTTTGGATGCTGAAAGTGCAGAACTTCGTATGAACTTTGTTCATGAATCTATTGCTACGAATGGAATAGCTTTGGTTATTCGTAAAACTCCAGCAAAGATTCGTTTACAAGAAGAAAAACTTCTTGAGGATAATTATGTTACTAAAGATGTTCATGATTTTTTGATTCAATGTGTACTTGGGCATTGTAATATAATTGTTTGTGGAGAGACTGGTTCAGGTAAAACAGAGTTTGTTAAGTATTTGGCTAGTCATACAAGGGAAAATGAAAAAATTATTTCAATAGAAGATACACTTGAACTTCATCTTGATAAGATTTATCCTAATCGAGATATTGTGGCAATGAAGACTAATAATATTGCTTCATATTCAGATGTTTTGGTAACTTGTATGAGACAAAATCCAAAGTGGATATTATTATCCGAAGTTCGTAGTGCTGAAGCTGTTAGTGCTGTACGTAACTCTATATCTTCTGGACATAATATTTTATCAACAATCCACTCTGATAAAGCACGTTCTATTCCACATAGAATGTATTCTCTTATGGAGACAGAGATAGATGTTGATCAATTTTTAAAAACGATTTATCGTTATGTACAACTTGGAGTACATATAAAAGCTTATTATTCGACAGAACTTCAAAAATTTCATCGTGAAATTGATGAAATTACAGAGTTTTATGTTGATGAGAACAATGATCCTAAATTTAATGTT
Source organism: uncultured Bacilli bacterium (assembly GCA_949746915.1). GTDB lineage: Bacteria > Bacillota_I > Bacilli_A > RF39 > UBA660 > CATKEA01. Next base: position 17,840 of record CATKEA010000124.1, on the reverse strand, counting down.
ATATATCAAAAATATATGGGTGGTAAAGTTGTTATTAAAGAGCCTAGTGCTAGTTTGAAAGAGTATTTACTTGCACAAAATATTAAGTTGCTTAAACCACTTTCAAATGGTGAAACTGGTCCTGATGATGAAGTAGAAGCTATTTTAAATAATGATTTTAGTTCAGCTAGTGATACTAGTAATAGTACATCTGAGCCTTCTTTAGAAGTTTCAATTCAACAACCAGTAGAAAGCGATACTTCCGTTCAAAATGTTCAAAGTACTGAATCAATAGTAGCACAACCTACTTCTAATATAAATGATTCTGCTTCTACTGTTGCAACTGTTAATACAAATGTTGTTGCAAGACCTAAGTTTATAAATGATATTAGTGCTATTTCAAATAGTGAAGAAGTATTTTAGAAAGTGGTGAAAATATGGAGTTAATTGTTTTAATAATAATTGGTGTATTTGTAGTAGTATATCGTAATTATAAAGGACAAAACGTCTATAAATACATTTCTAATAGAGCTGGCTCTCTATATGATAAGTTTGCACCATATTCTTTTAAGGTAGTAAGAGAAAAAACTAAGCAATTAGGTCAAGAATATACAGTTAGACAATATACAATTCAAATAGCGATATTTTCTATTTTTGCAGGTGTTGTATCTTATTTATATTTTTATAACTTGTTTATTTCATTGATTTATATATTTATTGCAATAGCAATTATTCCATATTTGGCATATTTGCGTTGTAAGAGAGTTTATAGTGAGTTTTTATTTGAACAAGTACAAGTTTATACAACAAATACAATAATGGAATTTTCTACTACACAGAGTTTTGTTAAAGCTCTTGAAGGAGTTGTAGCATCTGGAGTTTTAGAAGAACCTATTTTGACTGATGTTAATACAATGATATCTTTAGCATATCAAAATGGTTCAATTGATGAATCACTTCAATTTATGAGTAGTAAGTATCCTTATTATATAGTAAAGAATATGCATCAATTATTTTTACAAATTACAAAAGAAGGTGCTAAGGACTCTGGTGAATCATTAGAAAATATGCAGCAAGATATAGATATGCTTGTTGAAAGCGTATATCGTGATAGAATGGAAAGATCTACTTTTCATAAGGGATTTCTTAAATATGGAGTAACGTTATATTTACTTGTAATGGTTGTTCAATATTTACTTGGAAATGAATCTTATATAAGAATGCTTGATAATATACTTATAAAATTTATATTACATGCAATAATAATAATAAATAGTTATTTTCTTCTTAAAGGTGAAAAATATTATAACGAGAATGTAGGTGCTGAGTAATGGAGATAGTTATATTCGGTATTATCATAATGGGAGTTTTTCTTTATAATAAAACCATTGATGGTAACAAGTTCTTAGAAGATAATAGTACTTTATTTGCACTTTTAAAAGAGGATGACTATGATTTTTTGGTAGCTGCTAAGTATGGAGATAAAGCAGATCCTCATATTTTATTTCAAAAGAGATTGACTTATGGATTTTGTGTAGGAGTTGCTTTCTTGGTACTTTTTCTTAGTAATATTAGTCTTATTAATGTTGTACTAGCTATAGTTGTTGCTTTCTTAGTTTTTAAGATGCCATATACTGAATTGAAAAAGTATTATAAAAAGCATTTGAATCATATTGATGTAATGTTGCCTTATTATCTAAAGGGACTTGAAATTTTGATTCAACATTATACTGTGCCAGTAGCTATTGCTAAATCTATTGAAGATGCACCTGAAATATTTAGACCTGGACTTAGGCGAATAATTGCTAAGATTGATGCTGGAGATTCTTCAATTGATCCTTATATGGATTTTGCTAATGAGTATCCAGTTAGGGATTCAATGCGAATGATGAGACTTTTATATCGTCTTGGTATTGGGTCGCAAGAAAGAAAACAAGAAAGACTTTTAATGTTTTCTAGAACAGTTTCATCTTTGCAGAATAAAGCACGTGAGCAAAAGTATAAAGCACGTTTAGATTTTATGGAAAGTCAAACGATGATAATGCTTGTTTGTACAGGTGGTGGAGTTATGATATTGATATTATTCTCTATGTTCCAGATGATGGGATCGTTCTAATTTTAGATTTACATGTGTACTTGAAATAGTGTATAATTTATATTATAATTAATAATAGAAAGGAGAGTATAAAAATGAAAGAAGCGAGTGGTGAGTTAAGTATGACAGTAGTTACTGTAATTGCTGTTGGAGCAATTATAGGATTTTTCTGGATTATGTATCCAACTATTAAAAATACAATTATGGGTAGTTGGACTTCTGCAACTAATTGTCAGAAAAAAGATGCTAACGGAAATTGTATAGGATAAAAGTTTAATTAAAGTTAAGAGGTGAGGCTAGTTGAAAGAGGCTATAGGTGGTGCATTAACTATTCAGATTATTCTTATTTTCTTGATTCTGGTTAATGGTTATTTAGCAATGACTGTTAATTATACTAAAGCCTTTCGGGTTAAGAATGGTATTATTAGTATAATTGAAAGAAATGAGGGAATTACTGAGCAAGCAGGTAAAGATATTGCCATTATTATGAGAAATTCTGGTTATGGTATTGCTACTGGATATTTAGATCAATGCCGAAATATGGGTGGTTATAAACCTGTTTATCCAAGTCAATTGTCTGCTTTAGGAGTAGGAGCTACTAGTGGTGGTTTTTGCTATAAAAGAGTTGATGTTGATGTTACTGGAAGTGGAGCTTTAGTTGGTAGAGAATACTCTATTATTACTTTTGTAAATGTTAATGTGCCTGGACTTAATCAATTATTTCAACTAGTACCTAGTGTATTTAGTGTTAAAGGTGAAACTAAAACAGTTTATTCAAATAAAGTAGATAAATTTTAAAAGAAAAGGGGTAGTTAAACATGAATGTAATAGTTGCAAATGATAAGCGTGAACTATTGGGTCAACTTAATATTGAAATAATAAAGTCTGTTAGCGGCCAATTTTCAGCAGATGAGTTGATTGATATGTTTGCTAACTTTTTCTTTGGGAGAATGATTCTTGATTTAACAGCATTAAAAGATTATCAGGATCCTAAGAATTTACAGAAATTATCTATGTCACTTGATGTAGAAAAAATAATAATATTACTTCCTGATAACAATCCAATTTGTTTACAGCCAGCATTTTTATCTAAAATAATTTCGATGGGGATTTATAATTTTACCACAAATGTAGATGGTATTAATTATTTGTTATCAAATCCTAATTCATATCGTGATGTTGCTCATTTACATCAAATTGAGGTTACAGCTCAACCAACACCACAAGTTATGCAACAAGCTAGTTCTAGTTTTAGTGGAGGAATGGTTACTGCTAGTGTAGGTGGGTCATTTATTTTGGGTATTAAAAATTTAACAGAACATGCTGGAGCAACAACGCTTACATATATGCTTAAGAAAACTTTAATAAATTGTGGAGTTTCTACAGTTGCGATAGAAGTAAATAAGCGTGATTTTATATTCTTTAATGATAAGGAAATGATTTCTGTAAACAAAGATGGACTTGCTAGTGAACTTTTAAAACATAGAAATGTACAAGCTATTTTAGTAGATTTGAATGATGTTGAAGAAGTAGATATTTGTACAGATGTTATTTATTTATTAGAATCATCAATGATTAAGTTAAATAAATTAATGGTTAGAAATAGGAATATTTTTGAAAAAATGAAGGGAAGAAAAGTTGTTATTTCTAAATGTGTTTTATCAAGTAAAGATGTTGCTGAATTTGAATATGAAGCAAGAATAAAATCATTCTTTGTAGTGCCTCCTTTAGATGAGAGAAGTGATAATACAGAGGTACTTAAGGATATGCTTATCAAACTTGGTTTAGTAGTCTGATTTACAGATTTTTAGATGGAAATATTGACAATTTGTCGATATTTTAGTATTCTATGTACATAGAGGAGGGAGAACAAATGGATTTTTTACAAATTTTGGCAGGAGACCGTTGTAATGGTTTATTACCAGTAGTTAGATTTGTTAGAAAAGGAATTTTTCCAATTATTCAAATTGGTGTACCTATCATTTTGATTATTATGGGTGCTATTGATTTAGGAAAAGCTGTTTTATCTAGTGATGATAAAGAAATTAAAGGGGCAACAAGTAAATTAATTAAACGTTGTATTGCTGCTGTTGCAGTATTCTTCGTAGTTACAATTGTTACTCTATTAATGGGATTATTTACATCAGCTGATACTGGTGTCGAAGGTACAGCAAGCTGGGCTGGTTGTTGGGAAGACGCTGGAAAATAGTAAGATTGTTAAATTAGCAATAGAAATATTGCTTTTTTTGTTGTTTTATGCTATAATATAGCCCATAAGAAGGGGAAGATGGATATGATAAAAAGAATACTTAAATGTTTAATCATGAGTGTTGTTGTTATGATATTTTTTTTTGTTACTTCTGTTGATGCACGTAATTTAGATTGTTCATATGATCTTACCTATACTGGTTATAGCAATAATGAGGAAAAGATACGATTAATTATCTCTAATGAAGATAATAATCTTCATGAAGAGTGGGTTAATGTTAATTCTGGGAGTAAAAATCCATTAAATAATATTAATAGTAAATCTAATTATATAAATAAGCTTGAGTTTAATGATTTTAAAGATGGGGACAATTTTGTATGTCCGAAGATTTCTTATACAATAGTTAAAGATAATAATGATGGTTTTAGGGTTTATGTTGGTCTTAGTAATGCTGGATATTTAAACAGTATTTCTCCTAGTAGTGATAATAGTAATAATGATGATAATCAGGTGGAAAATAATAATCAAGATGATACTAATTCAGATGACAATAATAGTACTCCTGGTACTGATAATAGTGATCTAACTAGTTCTCCTTCACCAAGTCCATCAGATAGTTTAGAAAAAATCGAATGGGAAAAGGTTGGAGATGATGTTGAAGCTTCTTGTGAATCTACTATGGGTGAGTTAATTGATGAATTACAGAGATATTTTGATATGATAAAGATAATAGCACCGATTTTATTAATAGTATTTGGAGCACTTGATTTTGCTGGTGCTACTGCAGGAATGAATAATAAAGATACAATGGAGAAAACTACAAATAAATTTATAAAAAGATGTATTGCAGCGCTTGCTATATTTTTCTTGCCTACCCTTATTGAAGTAGTTTTTACTTTACCTGGATTACCAGAAATTGAAGAAGTTCTTTGTGGACTTAAGTAGATGTTTTAATGTAAAAGTAATTGTCATTTTGATAGTTACTTTTTTTGTCTTTAACTTGTTTTTTTTCTTTGTTTTTAGTATACTTGGATTAAGATAGTAGAGGTGGTTATGGATATTTTAGGAGAAATTAGTAATATTGATGATAATACTAAAAGACTTGTAAAAATTTTTATTATTGGTCTTGTAGTTTTAATTATTTCATTTCTTTTAATTACAGTAAAAAGAAATATTTTTGATATTAATACAGAAAAAAAGATAGTAAGAAAGATTGAAAAACTTACAGGTCAATATTATACTGAAACTTTACATGATGCTTTTACGTTAAAGGAGTTAGAAAAGCGTAGTTCTAGCGGTATAGAAATTGATTTGTATGCGCTTTTATACAAATTAAAATATAAGAAGTTTTCAGATTTCTATTTGGATAATGGTAATAAAAAGTGTAATCTTACCAAAACAATTATAACACTTTATCCGAAATCTCCTTATGGTGTTAAGGATTACACAATTGATGTGAAACTGGATTTTAGTAAGTAGGTGGTGCATGATGAAAAGGTTTAAATATTTGAGTTTTTGTTTGTTTTTTCTTATTTGTTTTGTTTTAAGTAATGATAATGTATTTGCTATTCCTGCTACTGGAGGTTTCTCTTGTACTTATGATATTGCTTATCAAAATGTTACTTTGGATGATGAACACAATGATTTAATTATTAGCTATGGTACTTATGATGGCTCTAATGGTAAAGAGGGATTTAGTAAGAAAATAGTTGATTCTGGTAAAACTGTTAGTTCAAATTTTAGTTTGTCTTACTTTGTTAATCATCCTGATTCTACTGGATTTTTTGATTTTACTAGAGTTGATGTTGCTAAGTTTTATGATTCTTCTAATGATAAATGGGTATGTCCGAAAATTAGATATGTTGTTTTTAAGACTGGTAATACTACTGCACCTTATCGTTTTGTTTTATATGCAGGAGAAAGTGCTGATGATATCAAAGATTACAATAGTGATGTTGATGCGGCAGGGGCAAATGATGGTAGTTATGGTGAAATAGAGGCTACTAGTAAGAAAATTAGTGATCCGACGAAAGTAGAAACTAGACCAAATCCTAGTGGGAGTAATTTAAATAATGGTAATAATGCCAATATTATTAGTTGTAATCCAGTTAAAACAACTGCTGGTATTGAAATTGTAATGGAAATTAATAGAGATACTAATGTTGCTTATTTTTCAATAGATTCTCAGAAAGCTAATGAAATTCCTAATTTTACTGGTGGATGTAAAGATGTTATGGATAATTGGCTTACTTATTGTCAACATAAGTATTCTGCTAGTGGTGACCATAGTAAAGATATTGTAGCGTTTGGGGAATCATGTGGAGAATATTTGACAGGTCTTGGACTTAATCCAGATGATTATAATAGTTATTCAACTAAAGAAACTGAAACTACTACTACTGATGCAAATGGTGAAACGGTTGATAAAACTGGTGTTGGTGGCGGAGTTCAATTGGAAAAAATAGATTGGGATGAACTAGGAAGTAATATTTCTCTTGATTGTAATGATGAAGATGTAAAGGCTTTAATGGATGATTTTAATAGATATTACCGTCTTATTGAAGTTATTATTCCAATTTTGATTATTTTATTTGGTAGTATTGATTTGACTAAAGCGGTTTTAAATCAAGATAAGGATGCTATGCAAAAGTCAATTCAGGCGTTTGTAAAACGTTGTATAGCTGGACTTGCTATTTATTTTTTGCCTTTGATAATTGAAGTTTTATTATCACTTCCTGGGCTTCCTGATGCTGAATCAGTACTGTGTGGTATTGCATTTATTTTAAGATAGGTAGAGAATATAAAAATAATAGTAAATTTTCTGTTACTATTTTTTTTTATATGATATAATTATAATGAATATTTGTTGTGTGAAGAGGTGGAAATATGATATTGGCAGTAGCCTCATTAGAGAGGGATTGGTTTGGTAAGATTTTATATACTTTTGGTAAAGTAATAAATTCAGCCATCTATTTTATTGTTAGTCTTATTAGTGAAGGATTACTAAATATAGCTAATACTCAAATGTTTACAGGAGGATTAGAAGAATTTACGAAGCGTATTTATGTTATTCTTGGCGTTTATATGTTGTTTAAACTGGCATTTTCTTTGCTTAATTCTGTTATAAATCCAGATGCTTTACTTGATAAAGAAAAAGGAATGCAGAAGATAATTCCTAGGACGATAGTGATGCTTATATTACTTATTTTGGTTCCAACTATTTTTTCTGAGGCAATTAATCTTCAGGCCAAAATTGTTCCAGTTATTCCTAAAGTTATAATTGGAAAAACAGTCGATACGTCAAATAATAATGGTGCTAATTATGGAGAAAATATGGCTTCTATGGCACTTGGAGCATTTATTTTAAAGAATGATGCTTGTTCTAGTACTACTGACGAAAGCTTGGCTGGGTATACAGTTAGTAGTATGTTAAAAGAAGGTACTAAAGGATGCGATGGTGATTCAAAGATTTTTGCTTATGATTTTAACTGGTTGATGTCTGCAATCGTTGGTATTATTTTAGTTGTTATTTTATTCTTTTATTCGATAGACGTTGCAATAAGGCTTATCAAACTTGGACTTTTACAATTACTTGCACCTATACCAATAATTAGTTATATTGATCCAAAATCATCAAAAGATGGAGCTTTTGCTTCATGGATTAAAATGAGTATATCAACATATTTAGATTTATTTATTAAACTTGCTATGTTCTATTTTGTTATATTTATATTATCTAGCTTTGCAGCTGGAGATACTGATTTTATAACTATGCCTAGTGGACTTGGTGTAATTGCTAAATCGTATGTTACAATAATGATTGTTGTTGGAGCAATGTTCTTTTTGATGCAAGGTCCTAAGTTTATTTATGGAATGTTAGGAATTAAGAATCCAAATCAAGGTGTAGGTCTTGCTGGTGCCCTTGCTGGTACCGCTGCATTGGTTGGTGGTGCTGGATTTATGGGAGCTGCAGCTGCTGCAACTAGATCGATGTCTGAATCTAGTCAAGCTGCTGGACAAGGTAAACAAGCTCAAAGTGGATGGAGTACAGGAAGTGATCTTGCTGCTCAGCTTAGAACAGGTGATTCTAAAGCTAAAGGTGGATTTGTTAATAATTATGTGAGAAGTGCTTCACGTTCTGCTCAACAAAGTACAGCTGCTAGAACACTTGCTAGTAGATTTGGTATTACACAACAAGGACTTGATGATTCTAAACAAAAAATGCTTGCCGACCAGGATCGCGTAGAGGCAATGCAACTTGCTTATCAAAGAGGAGAAAGTTCATATACTTTTAGTGATGTTAGGAGAAATGCTACTACTGGAGAGGTTGAAAGATTTTCTAGAACAGTTAATTTTTCTGCTGATGCTTTGTCCGATATTTCTTCTGCAAAGGCAACAGCAGCTAAAAGTAAAAGTAATCATGATAAAGCTACTAAGATTGCAGAACAGTATGGACTTGATCAGACTACTCAAGAAATGTTTAGCTCTAGTCTTAGTGAAAGGGTTGGTCATGCGGTTGAAGGTGCTAAATATAGAGCTGCTCATCCTATTAGAACATTGAGGGGTGATGTTCCTGAGGCTCCTGATAGACAAAGAATGGGTGATAGAATTCTTGGAGCTGATAGGGGTAATGGTGACAGAGGTAATAATTGGCGTTCTGGTATTTAGTTAGAAAGGAAGCGTGATATATAGTGAATTATTTAATACCTGCTAATACAAAAAGGGGAAAATTAATATTTGGTTTATTTAGAACGATTGATTTAATAATATTCTTATGTGGTCTTGCAGTAACATTTGTACTACTAGCAATTTTTCCAATGGATAATACGACTATGGCCGTTTTGGCTCTTGCCCCTGCTCTTAGTTGTACATTGCTAGTGGCTCCTGTACCACATTATCATAATATAATGTGTTTAATTGCAGATATGTACTCTTTCTTTTCTGAAAGAAGAAGATTTATATGGAGAGGTTGGTGTTTTGTTTATGAGTCAACAAAAAGTAAGAAGTAAATATACAGAGGATTGGGTTCCAATTAAAACAATTAATAACGGAATGATTGTTTTGCCTAATAATGAAAATGTAACAGGTGTTAAAATAATACCAAAAAATATATTTATTTTAGAGTATGATCAACAGCAGGCTGTTTTAACAGCACTTAAGAATGTCTATAATATGATTGATTATGAATTTTGGTTAGTGGTTGCTGATAGACCAGTAGATATATCAGTTTATCTTTCACAGTTACAATTATTGTATCAAAATCAACCTAATCCACTTATTCGTAAACTTATCAATGAAGATATACAAAAAGGTAATCAATTTATGAATAATAATGTTGTCGATACTGAGTATTATTTCTTATTTAAAGAAAAAAATGTTGATATGGCACAAAAGAAGATTCGTATGTTAATTAGTGGACTTGCTACTTGCGGATTAACAGCGAGACAGACAAGTAATGAAGATTTGAGAGTTATACTTGATAACTTCTTAAATGGTGGACAAACTACTGAATTTGGGACGGTGACTAGTGCATGATAGATATTAGAACACAAGTAGCTCCTAAGGGGTTACAATTTAATCCAAGTGACTTTTTTATAAGTGATAAATATGCAACAATATTAAGTGTTGTTTCATTTCCAAAATATATTTCACCAGGTTATTTAGCTAATATTACTAATATGTCTGGTATTAAAGTTGTTATTAAACATATACCAGTTCCTTTTACAGTTATGTCAAAGATGTTAAATAAGCAGATAGCTGATTTAAAAATTCGTTATAAGGATGAAAAAGATAATACAGTTAGAGAAAGAATTCGTCAAGATGCTGAATCTTTAGAGTATTTTGTATCAATGCTTGCTGGTAGTCAAGCTAGGATTTTTGATTTTCAAATGCACATTATGATTACGGCAGATACTAAAGAAGATTTAGAAATACGAAAAGTAAATGTTAAAAATTATTTAGATGCTATGGAACTTAGAGCAATATCACTTAGATTTGAACAAGAAAAAGTGTTAAAATCTATATTACCAATTTTTCCAAAACAAGATATTGAAGATAGAATAGGTACGCCTATACCTTCGGTAACAATAGGTGCTATGTATCCATTTATTTTTGATAGTATTAAAGATCCAGGATTGTCAGCACTTTTAGGAGTTGATTCCTCTGGTGGAGTTATTTTATTTAATCAATTTTTATATAAAATAAAAAAGGAAAATAATCGTAATAACGCTAATTTAATTATTCTTGGTACTTCTGGATCAGGTAAATCAACAGCTGCTAAGTTGATGCTTAGAACTCATATTCGTAATGGATGTCAAATTGTTGCAATTGATCCAGAAAATGAACTTGAAGAGATGACTAGAACATTTGGTGGAGATACTATTGATCTTGGTAAAGGTGGAGAATATGGTATGGTAAATCCACTTCAAATAGTTATTGATGCTGATGAAGAGGAAATTAGTAAGGGGTTAGGATATACTGTTTTAACTCGTACTTTACAATTTTTAAAAGGATTTATGAAGTATTATGATCCTTCAATTGAAGAAGATGTATTAACATTATTTAGTGAAGTTGTTCAAGATACTTATCGTCGTTTTGGTATTGATTTTAATTCTGATTTTTCTAGTTTTACTGCTAATGATTTTCCGATTTTTTCTGATGTTTATGCGACAATAAAAGGAAGATTGCTAGCAATGACTGATCATACTCATGAAAGAGCAATTATGGAGAAGTTGGAATTAAAGGTTCGTCCATTAACTCAAGAATTAAAATATTATTTTGATGGAAAAACTACAATTACTCCACAAAGTGATTTTATAGTATTTAATATTAAAGAGTTAATGAATTCCGATCAAAATATTAGAAATGCATTGTTCTTTAATATTTTAAAATATGCTTGGGGACTTTGTCTTGATAATGAAGTTGATACAGTATTTATGGTAGATGAAGCACACGTTCTTCTTAGTGGAAATAACGTTTTAGGAGCTGATTTCTTAGCTCAAGTACAAAGACGTGCTCGTAAATATAATACAGGTTCTATAATTATTACACAGCAACCTAGTGATTTTGCTGATCCTGCTGTTATTACACAAGGTAAGGCAATCTTTGATAATGCGTCATATTATTTGGTTATGGGACTTAAGAAGCAAGCTGTTGAAGATTTGGCTAGACTTATTGATCTTAATGAAAGTGAAAAAGAAAGTATTAAGCGTTTTTCACAAGGAGATGCATTGTTTGTTTGTGGTAATAGACGTATGGTTATTAATATTATTTTAACTAAAGAAGAATTAGATTCATTTGGATCTGGTGGAGGATTCTAAAATTTAATTAAAGGTAGTAAAGGCAGGTGATTAGCAATATGAATGGTGATAATCAAGATAATGGTATTTATCATAGTGATAAAAATAATAATAACAATGATAAGGAAGCTTATGAAAAAGCTGCTCATGTTGCTGGTAAGGCTGCTTCTGAATATTATGCACCTGGTGTTGGAAGTAAGTTATATAATGCTGCTAGTAAGACACCTATAGGTAAAGGTTATGAAAAGATGGCAGGTAAAGCTATTAGTCGGGATAAGACTTTAGGTCCTGCTGCTAAAACTTTGAATAATCTTGGTGCACTTGATGTTATTGATAAAGGTATAGATGCATATAGCGATATGAAAGGTGCTGGTAGTGAAGGGGGTTCGGCTTTAGATTCTTCAAAAAGTGGTGTTACACCTTCTAGTAATGGTGCATCTGCTTCTAATGGGGGTAATGTTCTTCGTAATGTATCTAATTTTCTTGGTGATGGAAAGGCTAATGGTAAGAGTGCTAATTTAGCTGGTGATGTTACTGGTAATGAAGAAGATGAATATTCTCGTAGTGCTTTTTCGATGATTCTTGATTTTGTGAATAAACATAAATTTTCACTATCTGTTGCTGGACCATCAGTGTTTACTTTTTTGATGTTGTTTTTGATAATATTAGTGGCTTGTGGTGGTATATTATCAGCTGGTTTTTTAGCAGAAGATTTGCATAAAAATGTTTCTGGTTTTTTTGATAAATTAGAGAATTTTGTTACATTAAATGGATTTGTTACGGATCAGGAGAAGGTTATTAATGCTAAAAAAAGTTTTTATCAAAAACTTGAAAGTGTTAGAAATGATATGAGTGAGAAATATGATGGTTTACAAATTGATGTAACATTAATTGAAGCAACTCTTTTCTATAATCAAGGACTTGATGCGGAGTTAGATTTTGCTGATAATGGAAACGATGATCAGGAAGGAGATTTTGATAATACAACAAAGTTTTATAAGGAAGCTAAGAAAAAGGTAAAACAACTTGCTAAAATGCAAATAATTAAAGTTATTACTGAGAATGAATGTAGTGATCCTGTGCAAGACGCGGTGATGGATTCTAGAAGTGATGAAGAAATTGCCAGGGAGTATCAAAATAGGTTTAGTCCATTTGAAATGGCAACTAAAAAGAATAAAGTTTATCATGCATATACAGAAGAAAAAAAGGAAGATGGTACAGTTACCAAGGTATGTCAAAATAATAGTACAGAGACAACTTATGGGTTATCTGTTAATAGAGAAGGAGTTTATTATTACAACTTGATAAATGCTCGTGGTACTGGTAAAAGTTTTATAGAGAAATATTATGCTGAAGAACTTGGTGGTAATTATGGTTATGATGATTTGAAAGAGGTAGTTAATGATATATATGATTTATATGAATATATCAGAAGTAGTAGTGGTACTTCATTATTTGCATCTAATTATGCTTCTTGTCCAAATGGAATTACAGTAATTGCTGGTACTAAGGGTGTTGGTCATCATACCAATCCTTCGCAATTTCCAATTGGAACGTTTGATTTGGAAGAATATATTGCAATGGTTGTAAATGGTGAAAATAATTCTGGACAGGTAGAGGCTATGAAAGCGCAGATTATTGCAGCTAGAACTTATACATTAGCTCGAACTAATAATTGTACTAGACCAATTAGAAATTCAACACAGGATCAAGTTGCTAAAGCTAATCCGTCAGATTCAATAAAACAATTAGTTCAGGAAACCGCAGGAATGGTTCTTACTTATAATGGAAATATTTTTTCATCAGAATATGATAGTTTTAAAGGTAGTTGTAGTGGTGATAGCTGTAGTGGTGTTTATACTAAACTTCCAAATGGTGAAAAACATACTGTTACTATTCCAAAAAGTTTTAATGAAGGAATTGGTGGTCATGGTCGTGGAATGACACAATGTGGAGCTAACTATCTATCTAGTCAAGGACAAACTTATGAACAGATTTTGAAATATTTCTATTCTGATGGAGTAGAGATTTCTAAGTTATCTGGAGGTAGTAGTTCTCTTGCTGTTGCTAATGGATCAGCTGCTGAGAAGCTTGCTTTCTTGTTTCCAAGTGGAGTACCAACAACACCAGCTCAGATGTCACAATATTTAGTAACATATCCAGTTGAGGTATACCACTTAGATGGTACAGTTACAACGAGAAATATTACTACTCATAAAGCTCTGCAAGCGGATCTTGAAAATATCTTTAGAGAAATAGCTGCTGCTAAATTCCCAATTCAAGTTACTCGTGAACAAGGTGATGATTTGTCTTGCTATACTTGGAGGCAAATGTCTGGTGCAAGTGCTAGAAGTCATCATAGTTATGGAGTTGCTTGTGATATAAATGTTCCAGCTAATCCATTTAGTAAGTGGGGAGCTAGTGCTCTTACTGCTTGGCAACCTGGAGTAAATCCACTTTCTATTACACCTGATGGTCCTGTTGTTAAAGCATTTAATAACTATGGATGGGTTTGGGGTGGAAACTGGAGAAGCTCTAAAGATTATATGCATTTTTCATTTACAGGATATTAGAAAAAGGAGAATTGTTATGAGATATAAGTCAAAACTTTTGTTTGGAATACTAACATTATTTCTTTTAACTGGTTGTACTGCAAATTATAATGTAGAAATTTATAATGAAAAAGTTAAAGTTAATGGAAAGGTACTTGAAGCAAATAAAAATAAATGGGATGAAGTCGTTGAAATTGTTGATTCCTCTCCTTTTGAAAATTCTACTCCAAGTGTTTATGAAGATTTAGTTGATGGTAATCAAAAATTTACATATAGACAATTGATTGATAATCAGTTTAAGCTTGATGTAACATTGAAACCACTTGTTGGTCTTTCTAAAATTAATAATCCATGGCAATTGGGACTTAAATTTAAACGTAGTTATAAATTATATGGTGATAATTCCGATTCTCTTTTGTCAGTTGCAGGTCCTAGTGTATGTTATGATAATTTTAATGTTACTGTAGATGAAGAAAATAATAATATTATTATTTCAACTTCTTCAAAAAATAAGTGTTTTGATATGTATAAAAACTTGGATAGTATTACAGTTAAATTAAAAACTAATCATAAAGTAGTAAATAGTACTGCAGATGAGGTTGATTTACATACATATATTTGGAAGTTAACACGTGAAAATAGTAATGATAAACCATTGCAGATTACTTTAAAGAGAAATGAGTATGTATTTAATTATGATAATAGGCTTGTTAAGTTAGTTGGATTTTCAGCTTTCCTTGCATTTATTATTGTATTATTTTATAAATTAGGTATAATAATTTATAACTTTAAAGTTAGAAGAAGAAATAAAATTTAAGTAGGAAGAAGGATGAAAGATGAAATTCAAATTTAAAGCAGATGCCAAAGATGTTCTTGTTTTTATAATTTTTGCTATATTTTTGCTTTATGTGGTTGCTCTTGGAGTACTTAATTTTCCAGAGCTTGCTATAAATGGGAGATTTTTTGGTTTAAATCCTTTTCCAGCTTTTGAAGGTTCAAGGCTTGCATCAACGATAGTATTTTATCTTTTTGCTTTAGGGGCTTTGTTTATGAGTGTATCTTCTTATTTCTTTGATCGTGAAAAAGGATTTGGTTTTTCTACTGAAAAAAGTGAAAAAGGTTATAGTAGATGGGCTAAAGAAAAAGAAATTAAAGAAGATAAAGGAATTGAAATGGTTAGACCTGATAGTGATAAAACTACTTTTGCTGGTATTCCTTTGATATTGAAAAAAGAAGAAGTTTGGGTAGATAATGGTGAATATCACAACTTGGTAATTGGTGCTACTGGTTCGGGAAAAACTCAGACTGTTATATTTCCAACTGTTGAGTTGCTTGCTAAGAAGCGTGAATCAATGATTATAACTGACCCTAAGGGTGAAATATATGAAAGTACATCTAATATGCTTCGTGAAAAGGGATATAATGTTTTAATTCTTAACTTTCGTGATCCTCAACAAGGTAATGCTTGGAATCCTTTATCTTTACCTTATCGTATTTATAAATCAGGTAATCAAGATAAGGCAATAGAGCTTCTTGATGACCTTGCTTCTAATATTTTGTATGAGGAAAAAAGTGGTAATGCTGATCCGTTTTGGGAAAAAACATCAGCTGATTATTTTTCTGGTCTTGCTCTTGGTATGTTTGAAGATACAACAGAGGATAAAGTTAATCTTAATAGTATTAGTCTTATGACTACTGTTGGTGAGGAGAAGTTTGGTGGTTCTACTTATATAAAAGAGTATTTTAATACAAAAGATCCAGCTTCACCTGCTTATACTAATGCATCAGGAACTATAATGGCTCCTAATGAAACAAAAGGTTCAATTATTTCGGTGTTTAAACAAAAGATTAAATTATTCGCTTCCCGTGAAAATTTATCTGAAATGTTATCACATAGTGATTTTAATTTAGAAACAATTGGTGAGCAACCAACAGCATTGTTTATAGTTATTCAAGATGAAAAGAAAACGTATCATTCATTGGTTACTATTCTTTTGAAACAATGTTATGAAACGCTTATTTCTGTTGCTCAAAGACATGGTGGAAAACTTCCTGTTAGAACAAACTTTTTGTTAGATGAGTTTGCTAATATGCCACCTCTTAAGGATATTACAACAATGATTACAGCGGCTCGTTCTAGGCAAATACGTTTTACGATGATAATTCAGAACTTTGCTCAATTAGATCAAGTTTATGGGAAAGAGAATGCTGAAACTATTAAGGGTAACTGTGGAAATATTATTTATTTGATTACAACAGAGCTTAAAGCTTTAGAGGAAATTTCAAAGATGTGTGGTGAAGTAAAAAGTAAAAAAGATGATAAAACAGCATCAACCCCACTTGTTACAATTAGTGATTTACAACGTATGAAGCAGTTTGAAGTAATTATTTTACGTATGAGAAAGAATCCTTTTAAAACAAAATTTGTTCCTTATTATCAGATGGAATTCGGTAAAAGATATCCGAAAGCTGAGTATCCACAACGTGAGAAACAAGCTGTTAGTGTTTTTGATATTAGAGATTATGTTAAAGAAAAGAAAAAGCAAAAACTGTTTGAAATGATGAATAACGAAACAGGTGGACAAAATAATGGAATGTTAGGGGATAATCCTTTTGGACCTGCTTTGCTTAATTCTAATCAACAAAGTAGACCATCAGGTTTTAATGTCGATGACTTAGTTAAGAAGATAGATGCTAAAATAGCAGAAATTGAGAGGGAAGAAAAGGAAAAGCAACAGGCTGGTAAAGTACGTGGACAAGTTACTGAAACTGTTCAGAAAGAAGTTCCAACTAAAAAAACAGTTCAGGATAAGAAACCTATGTCAATAGATGAGTTAATGAAAATTACATCGCCTTATCATGAAAAAGAAGTACAGCCTGTAGAAAGAAAATCTTCAACAGTTGTAAAGGAACCTATAAAAAAAGAAACTAAAATAATAGATGTTCCAGTAAATAAAGAACAAGTAGTAGAAAAACCAATTATTAATAAAAATAATATTCCAAAGAAAAGAGAAGTTGATATAACAGATGATCAATTCTTTGATGACTTCTTTGATGATGAGGATTAATAATGACAGAGTTTAATACTGAATCTAAGGTTGCTATTATTGTTATTTCTATAACAGTAATAATAATTTTAACTATTTTATTTGTTACTGGGTCATTTACGAAAATTTTTAATAATTATAAAAAAAGCTCTATAATAAAATGTACAAAGTCAGATATGGAAAGTGCGATTAATTATAAAAATATCAGTTGTGTTGCAACTGATGAAGAAGGAAAATCTTATACTATATCTTATCCAGAATTTAAAGATAAGTCGGTTTCATTAATGGCTATTAATGCTGAGTTTAGGGATAAATATAAAAAAGCAGCTGATGGTATTGAATATTATGAGGATTCGTGGTTAGATAAACTAAAAATTTACTTGTTTAATGAAATTAATTATAAAGTAATTACTTTTAATGATTACTTGTTTATTATTGATATATCTAATGTTCTTTTGGATAATGGCTATAGATATGATTATAAGTATAATATTAACATAGTAAACTTGAAAACAAAGTTGCGAGTTTCTCAAGAAGATTTTTATCAATCTACTAATCTATCTAATAATTTTTCTAGTAATTTGAAAAGATTAATATTTAATATATATTTAAAAGAATTTAATTATAATTATGAGTATGCAACTGTTAGAAATAAAAAAT
>CATKEA010000123.1 GCA_949746915.1 uncultured Bacilli bacterium | reverse complement strand
TAATAATTTATTATATAATTAAACTATATAGATGAATAGAAAGAGGGAAACTAAATGAGTTATAAAATAATGGATGGTAATGAAGCTTGTGCAACTGTATCTTATAAGTTTACCGAAGTAGCTGGAATTTATCCGATAACTCCTGCATCTCCAATCGCAGAATTAACGGATAGTTTTTCAGGTGATGGAAAAAAGAACTTTTTTAACACTAATGTACGTGTTGTTGAAATGCAATCAGAAGCAGGAGCTGCTGGAATGGTTCATGGTTCTCTTCAAGCTGGATGTTTAACAACAACTTATACAGCCAGTCAAGGTTTACTTTTAATGATTCCTAATATGTATAAAATAGCAGGTGAACAATTACCAGGTGTTATTCATGTGGCAGCAAGAAGTCTAGCTACTCATGCACTATCAATATTTGGTGACCATCAAGACATATATGCCACTAGAATGACTGGTTTTGCAATATTAGCATCATCATCAGTTCAACAAGTAATGGATCTAACTAGTATAGCCCATTTATCAGCTTTGAAGGGAAGTGTTCCATTTTTAAATTTCTTTGATGGTTTTAGAACTAGTCATGAACTTCAAAAAATAGAAGTCATTGATTTAAATGAAGTAGAAAAACTAATTGACCAAAAAGCTTTAGATAGATTTCGTAAAAAAGCTTTAAATATATCCAATCCAGTTACAAGAGGAACTAGTCAAAATGATGATATTTATTTTCAGATGACAGAATCTAGAAATAAGTATTATGATGAACTACCTAATATTGTTGAAGATTATATGAGAGAAATTAGTAAAATAACTAAAAGAGACTATCAGCCTTTTAATTATTATGGTAGCGATAATGCTACTAGAGTAATTGTAGCAATGGGATCAGTCTGTGAAACAATAAAAGAAGTAGTAGATAAAATGAATGAGAACAATGAAAAAGTAGGTTTGATTGAAGTTCATTTATATCGTCCTTTTTCAAGTAAACATCTATTGAAAGTTCTTCCAATAACCACTAAAAAAATTGCTGTTTTAGATCGTACTAAAGAAGCAGGATCAAATGGAGAACCACTTTATTTAGATGTTCAAAGTGTTATAAAAGAGAAAAATTTAGAAATTGAAGTACTTGGTGGAAGATATGGTTTATCTAGTAAAAATACTACTCCTAGTATGATATATAGTGTTTATGAGTTTTTAAATAATAGAAATCGTTTTTCTAATTTTACAGTAGGAATTACTGATGATGTAACAAATAGAAGTATTGAAATAAAAGATTTCGAATCAAGTAGCAATAGTGTTGAGTTTTTAATTTATGGCTATGGATCAGATGGAATGGTTAGTGCTTGTAAAGATTTAATGAAGATTACAGGAACTTTTTCAAGAGGATTTGTTCAAGGATACTTCCAGTATGATTCTAAAAAAAGTGGTGGTGTAACTAAATCTCATTTAAGATTTTCTAAAAAGCCAATTACTTCTACTTATTATGTTGAAAATCCCGATTTAGTAATGTGTACTAAAGAGTCTTATCTATCTAAATTTGAAATGTTAAAAGGAATAAAATCTAAAGGAACTTTTATTATAAATACTGATAAAAATAAAGATGAGTTATTAAATCTTTTAACAGAAAGAGATAAAAAAATAATAGTTGAACAAGATATTAAGGTGTATACAATAGATGCTAGTAAGATTACTAATGAAGTTGGACTTGGAAATAAAATAAGTACAGTAATGGAAACAATTATCTTTAAATTGGGTAGAATCATTGATTTTGAGTTTGCTAGAGAAAAGATTAAAGAAAGTGTCCATAAAAAATTTGAAACTAAAGGAAATGATCTTGAAAGTAAGAATATTGAAGCTATAGATAAAGCTCTTGATACTTTACAAGAACTAGATTTTAGTAATATTAGTTACAAAGAAGAAGAAAAACTAGATGATAAAAGTCTTTTTGAAATAATTGATAGTAGAGAGGGAGACTCATTGAAAGTTAGTGCCTTTATGAATAATACAGATGGAACTTTTAAAGGCGGAATGTCTAGTTTAGATAAAAGAAATGTTTCTCATAATGCTCCAGAATTTATTAAGGAAAATTGTATTTCTTGTAATATGTGCTCATTTGTTTGTCCTCATGCCGTTATTAGACCATTTCTTTTAGATGAAGAAGAAGTAAATAATGCTCCAGAATCTTTAAAAGAACAGTTATTAGATGCTAATATCAAAGGGGAAAATTTAAAATATATAGTCAGTGTTAGTGTCTCTGATTGTACTGGCTGTGGCTTATGTGTTAATGTGTGTCCAGGAAAAAAACAAAAAAAAGCTTTAACTTTTAAACAGACAATTGATTTAAAAAATGAAGGCAAAGAGGAAGAGTTTGAATACCTGATTAATCATGTTAAAGAAAAGGATGTAATGAATATTGATACAGTAAAAGGTAGTCAATTTAAAGAACCGAAATTTGCTTTTTCTGGGGCCTGTGCTGGTTGTGGAGAAACACCATATTTAAAACTTATAACTCAATTATTCGGTGATAATATGATGATTGCTAATGCAACTGGATGTTCATCAATTTATGGTGGAAGTCTCCCATCTACTGCTTATACTGTTCCATGGGCTAATTCGTTGTTTGAAGATAATGCAGAATTTGGTTTTGGAATGAAGATTGCTGATAATGCTATGAAAGATAGGATTAGAAGCTTGATTGAAGAAAATATTTCAATTGTTGATGATGATGAAATAGATGTTTATACTGATTATCTTGATGAAGTAACAAAACAAACAGCCGACAGATTATATGAAATTGTGGATAGTAGTAAGATTGAAGAGTTAAGAAAGCTAAAAGATTATATTAAACCAAAATCTATCTGGTGTGTTGGTGGAGATGGTTGGGCTTATGATATTGGTTTTGCTGGAATTGATCATGTATTATCCAATAATGAAAATATTAATATTCTAGTTCTTGATACAGAAGTGTATTCTAATACTGGAGGTCAATCTTCAAAATCAAGTAAAATTGGATCAATTGCCAAGTTTACTGCTAAAGGAAAGGAAACTGCTAAGAAAGATCTTGCTAAAATAGCTTTGACATATCCTCATGTCTATGTTGGGAGTATTGCTATTGGTGGTAATATGCAACATACAGTTAAAACTTTAGTAGAAGCTGAAAGTTATGATGGACCAAGTATTGTATTTGCTTATTCCCCATGTATCAGTCAAGGAATTTTAACAGGAATGGAAACAAGTATTGAAGAAGAGAAAAAAGCTGTAAATTGTGGATATTACCCACTATTCCATTATGATCCACGAACTAAAAAATTTAGTTTGGATGCAAGACCAGATTTTAATAAATATTATGAGTTTATTGCAGGTGAAGATAGATATCGTATGTTAAAGAAAATAAATCCAGATAAATATCGAGATTTACTAGAACAGAATAGATTAAATGCCATTGAAAGATATCGTTATTATGAAAAATTAGAAAAAGAGTCAAATGAAGCTTTAGAAGAAGAATAAAATATGCAAAAATGCTTGCATGTTTTTTTGTTTACATAATGATAATATCAACAATTTAAATTGAAATAAGTCCAAAAATGTTTTATAATTAAAACATATAATTAGGAGAATAAGAAAATGAGAAGAGCTTGGTATAAAAAAAGAACTGTTATAATGCTACTTATATTATTATGTATAATGCTACTTGGGACAAGTTATGCTTTGTGGCAGATAACATTAAAACAAGAAACAACTAATAGAATAACAACTGGATGTTTTAATGTAGAGTTTAGTGATAAGAATCCAATTACTTTAGATAATGCTTATCCAATAAGTGATGAAGAAGGAAAGAAGTTAATTCCATATACTTTTACGATAACTAATACTTGTGATACTTTAGTAAAATATCAAATAAATCTAGATATCTTAAATGCTACTACTTTAAATAATCATAGTTATATAAAAGTAGCCTTTGGAGAAACAGAGCCAAGCATTTTATCGAGTGAAGAAACAGTTAATCCAACTATCGAAGAAGCAAGTTCTTCTTATAAATTAGATGAAGGAGTATTAGCCAAAAG
>CATKEA010000122.1 GCA_949746915.1 uncultured Bacilli bacterium | reverse complement strand
TCATCATGTGTGAATCTAAGTTTCTTTTATAATCATATGTTGTATAAAAAGCATTTCCTACTTGGATATTTCTCCAACTTACTACATTTGGTTTTATTTGTATTGCCATTGAATTATTTAAATTATTAGGAGAATTTGAAATCTTACCAGTTTCAAATTTTCCAACCCATATTCCATTAGAATCGAAACTTGTAAAAGCTGGATGTGTTAACCATTCAC
Source organism: uncultured Bacilli bacterium (assembly GCA_949746915.1). GTDB lineage: Bacteria > Bacillota_I > Bacilli_A > RF39 > UBA660 > CATKEA01. The sequence goes on along the minus strand of CATKEA010000122.1, from coordinate 1,703 downwards.
CTTTCTTATTTCCAGTACTTGGAGTAATATTTTTATTTTCAAACTCAATTTCGATTCTTTGTACTTTAGTGTTATCTATATCTGTTAAACCACTGTACTTCTCATCATTAAATATCTTGTAACGATATCTTGGTATCCACACAAAATATGATTCAATATTACTTTCTGGTATTGTTGTTCCATCTGCATAATCAATACTTTTATCTTTTAATATTACTGCATTGGCCCATATCTTTTCTTCATAATTGTACCATTTCTCTTTTAGATTAGCTTTGGTTACATCTCCATTATTTGCTATTGTTACTGGTACTAAATTATCTTTAAGTATTGGATCTGCTCCATTTAAGGTATCTTCTGTATATGTTTCTATACTTTGTACTGTGTTTACTACTATCTTACTTTCAAATGTTTTATTCATTGCTTCTTCTGTTGTTGGTGTTGTTTCATTCATCCATAATCTTAAATCAAAAGTTTTACTTCCTTTTTTTGCCAATACTCCTGTTTCTAAATTATAAGAAGTGTTTGCATTTTCTATTGTTTTGTTTACTATATCATAATTTGATAATACACTTGGACTACTTTCATTAAGAGTAGCCTTTACATAACTATAATTAGTTAAAGTTGTAGTATTTAAGATATCTAGATTTATTTGATATTTTACTAAAGTATCACAAGTATTAGTTATTGTAAAAGTATATGGAGTTAACTTCTTTCCTTTTTCATCACTTATTGGATAAGCATTATCTAAAGTAATTTGATTCTTATCATTAAACTCTACATTAAAACATCCAGTTGTTATTCTGTTTGTTGTTTCTTGTTTTAATGTTATTTGCCATAATGCATAACTGACACCAAAGATTAAGATTAATGACAATACTAACATCATAGCTATTATCATTTTTTTATTATTTTTATTCATAAGCTTTCTCCTTTCTTTTGAAAACTCTAATTTTTTATGGTGTCAAGACAACTCGAAAACCAACACTCTTATCTATTGAACCAGTATGATGTGAAAACGCAAATTGGCCTGAATCTGCACCATGACTATAATCACCGCCACGATCGAACCAAGGATTTGTGTGGTAAACAGAGTATGCTTGGTTGGAGTACCATGAACTTATCTGTCTTATCACATTATTTGCATAAATAATACTCTTGAATGGACCCATCTCAAATGTCGCATCGCCAAATTGGCCTTTTGTAAACTCCGAAACGATTGTTCCATAAGCATACTTATCATAATACTTTTCTTCTGGCCATGAATATCCAGTATCCAAATTTACACTATTCACACATCGTCCAATGAATCCTGAATTGATACTGGCATTTGCTCCGCTTAATAGGTTTCCACTAGTGTCTGTCATTACTCCCATAACATATTCCCAGACTCCTCCTGACATATCATAGATTCCACTAATATTTCCTGTTGTACTTGCTAAATATCCTGTTTCTGTATTATAGGGCTGTGTTATATCAGAGGTAGTTCCATATTTATTACATTCTCTATTATCATTAGTGTACCCACAGGTTGGCTCTTTAACTGAGGCATAACCTGTTATAAAACTACTATTATTATTATTTCTAACACTAGTTTCAGATCCATATTTTGAATGTTGTAAATAGGCTATTGCTCCCCATTCACTATTCTTCATTAAATGAGAGTCTAAGTTTCTTTTATAATCATATGTCGTATAATAAGCATT
>CATKEA010000121.1 GCA_949746915.1 uncultured Bacilli bacterium | reverse complement strand
TTTTATTATAATACTTCCATTTACTATGATGATTGCGAAACTGTTATAAATAAAATACACAAAAGTGGTGGATTAGCACAACACCCATTGATGGTATCTAAAGTATTTATCCTTTATTTTACTGAATCAGAAATGAAATTTATGATAGAACTATGTAGGAAATATAATAAATACATTTCAGGTGGATCAGATTATCATGGTACTATAAAAAGAACAACACACATGGCTACAGGAATAACAATAACATTAACATAAGTGGTGAATTAATAAAAGACTGGAAAGTCAAAGTAAGAAAAATATAATAAAAAATAAAACAAAAAAGAGGTGATAACATGAAAATATTAAAAAATAGTCAGGCATAAACTATTATAATTATGCCAAAAAAAGGAGGCATAATATGTTAGAAATAAAAAATTTTAGCATGCAAATAAAAGACAGAATACTAATTAGTGACTTAAACCTAACACTAAATAAAAAAGACAAACTTGGAATAATTGGTGAAGAAGGAAACGGCAAATCTTCATTACTAAAAGGAATACTTGGATTAGCAGACTATGGGATTATAAAAGGAAACATAAATACACACGGAAACAAAATAGGGTATCTAGAACAAAGCATTAATGAAAAGGACTTAGAAAAAGAAGTCCACGAATACCTTTTTAAAGATGATAACGATTACTACAATAAAATATCAGACTTCTATAAATACATTAGCAAATTCAAACTTACTGACAAAATACTAAAACAAACCATGAAAGAATTATCTGGTGGCGAAAAAATAAAAATAAGTATTATTAAATTACTATTAGAAGACAGTGACATATTATTTTTAGATGAGCCTACAAATGACATAGACTTAGATGCGCTTGAATGGTTAGAAAACTTTATAAAAAACACCGAAAAAATAGTAGTATTTGTATCTCATGACGAAACATTACTATCTAAAACAGCAAACATGATATTACATATAGAACAAATAAAGAAAAAATCTGAGCCTAGACATACCTTACTAAAAACAGACTACAACTCTTACATCAACTTAAGACTAAACAAAATAGAAAAAGAAACTCAAATTGCAATAAATGAAAAAAGAAACCACAATAAAAAAGAAGAAAAACTTAGAAGAATAATGGAAAAAGTAGAATACAGGCAAAGAACAATAACAAGAAGTGACCCTCATGGAGGTCAATTACTAAAAAAGAAAATGCATTCTTTAAAATCACAAGAAAGAAAACTAGAAAATGAAAAACTAACTGAAATACCAGATGTAGAAGAAAGCATAAATATTTTCTTTGATGAAATAAAAATGCCTAAAAACAAAGTAGTATTAAAACTAGAAATACCAGAATTAAAAATACAAAACAGAGTACTATCTAAAAACATAAGATTAGAAATAATAGGGAGTAAACACATATGCATAATAGGTAATAATGGGGTAGGAAAAACAACATTAATAAAAGAAATATATAATAACCTAAAAACCAGAGAAGACATAAAAGTAGGGTATATGCCACAAAATTATGATGAAATACTAAATCAATATGAGACTGTCTTATCATATATATCAGTAGATCAAAGCAAAGAAAAAATAACAGAATCTAGAATGTTACTAGGTAACATGAACTTCACAAAAGAAGAAATGACAGGAAAAATAGAGAACTTAAGTGGAGGTACAAAAGCAAAACTATTTTTAATGAAATTAGTAATAGACAAATGTAACGTATTAATACTAGATGAGCCAACAAGAAACCTAAGTCCATTATCAAACCCAGTCATAAGAAAAATACTAAAAAACTTTACAGGTACAATCATAAGTGTATCTCATGACAGAAAATACATAGATGAAGTAGCTGACACTATATACACTTTATCTGCTAACGGTTTAACAAAACAAAAATAACACAATAAAAACACTCGCTCTTTTGAACGAGTGTTATATTTTTAACTTAAAAGTTGAAATATCTTCTTTAGAAAGAGAACTTAACTGAGGCACATGAGATTTTATTTTTTCTATATGTGGAATAGGAACATTCGCATTATAACTTGCAAAAAAGTTAGGTATAAGTGTAAATACTATCATAAGACTAACTTGCGCAGATTTAAAATCAGTAACGCCACACTCTATATCCATAAGAAGCTTAGTAATATAAGTACCCAAAGCAAAAATAATTTCTTCATAATACAAATCTACAAGCTCACCAATTTTTATCCTAGAAAACTGATAATCTTCTTTATAAATAAAATCTAATTTAAGAATGAAACTAATAATCTCTTTAAAATCATTATAGTTAGCTAAAGAATTAATTAAACCGCTTAAATCTAAACCAAAATAATATTTATATGTAGTTGGAATAATACTATCTACAAAATAGGCTAGACACCTCTCATTAATATTAGAAGTAATAGGAAGATTCTTACTATTAAGTTTCATTTGAACTAAAGAAGTATAACCTTCATTAAAACCTTCACCGATATCACTATGGTTAAAAAAAGAATTACTTTCTTGATGAAAACCTGAATATATAATATTTTTAGTTACTAAAGAACTAGCCGCGTGAACAAGCTCATGCCTTAAAGTTGAAGTCTTATAAACGTCATAAATTATCTTATTCCTTTTTGTATAATATCCTCCATTAATACCATAAAGTTTCTTCTGAAAATAATTCATATGAGAAATTCTTAAAGTAGAAAGATTATTATAAAATAAAGACAAATCTAAATCTGGAAAAACTCTT
>CATKEA010000120.1 GCA_949746915.1 uncultured Bacilli bacterium | reverse complement strand
TTTCTAAAATTAATATAAGTTAAATTTATTATTTATACCAAATTCAATTATTATTACAAATTAGTTGCCATCTAATTTTATAACCAAGTATTAATCGCTAAGCATATTTATTGATGTGCTTCCTATATCTATCTAACTCAAATTGAACAAACATTAAATACACCTGTTTTGATAATTATATCTTATATAATTTATAAAGATTATACTTGCTTTTGTTTCTCTTTGGTATTATTACCATTATTTTCCTCCAAACAATTTAAAATTTCTCCAATTTAAACTGTTTAAAACACATAAAAAAAGAGTACTATCTGCATTTTAGTACTCTCAATATTTTATACAGTTTATTTACACTTTTGTGATATTTCACGGCTAATATTCTAGTAATTCAATCTCATTTAATAACTCTTCCTTTGAATAATCATTATTACTATTATCTATAATATATGCAATATTGTCATAAACAAATATATATTCATCTAAAGATGTTACAAATATCTTATTATTTAATTTTTTCGAATTATATATCTCTACCTCTTCATTTTGAAAATTAGCCAAATAAAGTACAAAATCTTCTAATTGATATTTAGATGCGTATTGTGTTGCAAACATTACTTTTACATTTAGCCTTCTATTTGGCTGATTACTATTTGCATCTTTTATACATTTATTATACTCGTCAACTTTTTTCTGTGATGTCTTTTTATTAAATAAATAAATAAAGTTATTACAATCGAAATTTTCATAGTTACTCATTGTTATAGAAATAATTGCTGGATTATTGATAAAATAGTTGTATTTTTCATTTTGCATAGAGGTATTAAAAACATTAAAGTATTTATATTCGATATTTTTTCCCTTTAGTAATTTTATTCCGATTTTACTTTCTAATTCATTGATAGAATAAATCTCTAAATTACGATTAATTTTACTTATTCTCAATATACCATTAATATTTATACTATAAACTCCTATACAGTCTTCAGAAACACCATACCTATCTTTATTTTGCCATAATTCCTTTGGCTCATATACATAGGATACATTGTTTTTCATAGTTTCTAATTCATTAAACGAAAATAAATTAGTATTTGACTTAATTTTACTGCTGGTTTTAGCATAAACCATCGAAATACCAGTCATAAACAGGAAAACAGCAACGAATAAAGCAGGGATTAAATTTAATGACTTTTTTGCACTTCGTTGGCCTATATTATGCATTTTACAAATATTGGTTTTTAACTTAAATTTTATATTATTCATCTTTATTTTATCTCCTAAAACTAACCCAATGGTTTTACTCTTTATATATAAAGGACTAATAACTAAAATACATTATACAAGTCTTCTTAAAATGTCATCTAACAATACATCCAGTACTATGAAATAAACCACCAACGCCTTGCATACCATCATACTTACCAATAACTGATGAATTAAATGCAAGTATTCCACCTAAACCAGATGTAGAAATAGTATAATTTTGAGATTGAGTCAAAGTCACATTACTAGTAGCATGTTGATATGTCCCACCAAATCCGATTACTCCACTTGAAGCTGTACCTTCTACCAATAGACTTAGATGTAAATCAGATGTAACTGCGTCAACAATATTCATTGATACACCTATCCCATTAGAAAATCTTTTTGTATTGGTACCATCTGGACTGTATGTAATATCATGCTCAACACCATCAATTTTATATGTCTGATGTGCTATTGCTCCATGTGCAGAAAATTTATCATTATATCTTAGTGCAATTACATCAAAAGATTTAACATTAGGTATTTTTTTCCATACATTATCTATTTGAATTCTATAACTCGGGCAACTAGAACTTCCAACCTTCCATGCAGCTATTGTTACTCTCTTAGATGCTGTTTCCCAACAATCATCAGCATTAGCAAAATCACATTTGGTCCTTGTTTCTATTATAGAGTTATCATATTCTGATTCAGTAATATTTCTTTCCTTCACTTCAACTACTTCATTATTAACATAATGAATACTAGTTTCTACAAAAGAATCTTCTTCATATAATAATCTATTATTCTTAGCAGCATATTCTTTACTTAACTCGGAAGACTCATCTAATAATTTTATATTACTTAAATCCAAATTTTCTGCTCTAACATTCATATTAGACACCAACATAAATACTAATACTAGCATAATTATTTTTTTTACTTTTACTATTCTTTTCATATTTATTCTCCTATTTAAGTCATATATATAAAATATTATAATAAGCCATACACACTTATAAATAATGTTGATACCAAATTAATACTGAAAAAACTACAATATGTATTATGCAATTATGTTACTACAAAAACTATAGTTTTTTCAATTCATTAGTAATCGAATTAAATGAACCATTAGTTCATACACAATAATTTTCTACTCTTATTAACACAAATCCATACCATCAATATATATTTTCCTATTTTCTCATTACAATATCTACATATCCTAGTTTTCATAAATTAACTCTTTCTTATTTTCATTATAACAAAATACCAATAAAAAATCTATATTGTAAGCAAATTAATTTACAAATAGTTAATACTATAATGTAAAATTACATACTAATAAACAAAATAACTACTTAAATGATATAATTTATTGTTGAGAAAAATATTCTAAACTAAATGACCATCATCAAAAATAATCGATTAACATTTTTTAATTATTTGATATATTTAAGTTGCTCAATGCACATATTCCATTAATTAGAATCATTTTCTAAACAAATACTACACTATCACTACTTATTTTTACTTTTATTATGTAGTACCATCCCAATTACACTTACTTCACCTACCTATTCCATTACTAGATGGATGTACAATTATTGTTTTATTATTTGTTACAATACCTACAGCTCCCCAGTGTTAATTTCCTTGTGTTGCTCTTCTTCTACAGCTAAATAATGCCAAGCTTCCTAGTACTTTTTAATCTCATTTAACTTATCAAATTTTGATTTTTCCTTTATTTAAACTTTTTGTACTAGTTCACTTACAAAAATGGATAATAGACTTAGAACAATTACTGTATATAAATATAAATTAAATAATCTACTATAGATAAAATTAGTTACTTAAAGAGCATCACCCCCTAATCACCTGTGCAGAATCTTCAAAAAAAACACCAAATTTTCAAAAAATTTAGTGTTTACATACAATAAAAAGTAACTATAAAAATTTCATTTTCTCTTTATTTATAAGGGCTTAAGGGTGATATATTTTCTACTTACTTAATCTACACTCAGTATCTATATGCAAAACTTTACCTGGTAAATAAAAATATTCACTGCGATCCAAAATAAAAGATTCAGAGATTCTCTCTAAAAAACTGTTATCATCACGTCTTGGTTCCTCTTCTCTTTTTAAATCACTGATCATACTATCCGCATAAAGTCGAACATCTAAACCTTTAAGATATGCTAAATCTCCATCAATTCTAATAATTTTAAACAGAGTATCATTAGAATACGAATTTCTACTAACAATATCTCCCTCATTAAAAAACATAGTATCACCCTCTACATACTATGTTTCAAATTAAAAAGATATTACAAAAAATAATATTAGTAAATCAAAGATTATTACTTATATCAACAAACATATCAAGACTTAAATCTTCTGCTCTAACATTTAAATCTAAATTATATTTCCTCAAAACCACATTAATTTTATCAAGATTATAATTTTTTAAATTATTTCGTAAAGTTTTTCTTTTATAAGTAAAACTATCCCTAACTAATTTAAAGAAAACATCCAAATTATTAACACTAATAACCTCTTCCTTCCTACTAAGTTGAACAACAATACTATCAACATTAGGTTTAGGAACAAAACAATTTCTACTAACCACAAACAATTTCTTTATATTAAAATAATAATTTAAAAAAACAGTTAATGAATTATATTCCTTACTACCAACTTTAGCAGCAAATCTATCTCCAACTTCTTTTTGAACCATTACAACTATTTTAGAAACATCAAGCTTATCGTCTATTATTTTGGTAATAATCGGAGTAGTAATATAATAAGGAAGATTACTAACAACATATAAATTATCATAACTATATTTCTCTATATCATCACGAACATTACGATTAAGAAAATCATCATATATAACATCTACATTATCATAATTAGATAAATTATCATTAAGTATATCTTTTAAAGTTACATCAATTTCATAGCAAAGAACCTGCTTAGCTCTTTTTACCAATGGAATAGTAAGCATGCCAGAACCAGGCCCTATTTCTATTACTAAAGAATTTTCGGCAATTTCAGCACTATCAGCAATCTTTTCTACAATAGATTTTTCTCTCAAAAAATTTTGACCATAATTTTTTTTAAACTTAAAATCTTTTAAATCCACAATACCACTCCCATTTCTAGTAGATTATATCACATATAATACCAAATAAAAAGATGCAGATAACAATCTTAACATCTATATTTATTCATTTTCCTTAATATCATTTTTACCAATAAACATCAATAAAATATTAGAAACACTTAAAAGATACAACATAACCTTCATAGGTGCAATAATATCAGCATAATAATTGAAATTTATATGATAATCACCAAGTCTTATATAAAGTAACATGTATTTATCAGTCATAGCACGATAACCACAAAAAATTAACATAGCAAATACTAAACAACAAGTAATATTATAAAACATACTATTATTAACTCTCTTTTGCCTTAAAATAAAATTAATTGAAAAAAGAAAAAATAATATTATATAAGGTATAAAAACAGGTATTGACTCGATATAATTTTTCCCTAACCGCTCATACATTCTAAGAACAATATTAAATGTAAGAACAAAACTTGTCAAAAGAAATAAAAACTTAATAAATATAAGAGAAACATTAATAATTTTCTTCATTCTAAACACCAGCCTCTGCTTCCTGTTTTAACCAATTTGAAATGTATTCAACTATATTTAAACTACTATTATAGGAATTCATAACCTCATAAAATCCATCTTTTGAAATATTTTTAATTTCCTTACTAAAAATTTCTGTTGAAAAACTATAAGCTGTATTATTTAAAAGATCCTTTTTTAAATAACTGGTAGTAGCTAAAATATCCTTAAAATAGGTCTTTAATAAAAAAGAATTTTGCTTTAATGCATCAAAGTCCGTTTTTTCTATATCTGAAACCCAATACAAATTTTTTACAATACAACCATTAAGTACCTCATTTTCATATGCCTCTCTTAAGCGATATACATCTATAATATTAATACTTGATTTTTTCTTTAGTTCCTTATAAACATCATTATTATAATAATTAAGACAAACCTTTAAATTAGCCGAAACAAGATTAAGTTTAGAAGCATCAATACTTCCTCGATATTTGTTAACATCAAATGAATTAATATTATCCTCAATAACTTTTAATCTAGAATCAACATTCTTTACCAAAATCTCATCTGCGACTGTACCATTAATATCATATGTTCTTCTAATATCTTGATAATGATAAAGATTTAAAAATAAATAAAAAGAGGCATAGCCAAAAACAATCCCAATAATTGCGTAATTTATAATAGATAGATATTGCTTTATAAAAGTTTTCATCTAAGCCACCTTACCTTCAGTAGAATTTGTATTATCAGTATCTTCATCCAATTTTCGTTTTAGATAACCAAACAAATCAGAGAAAATAATAAATATACATGGAATAACAATTAATACTAACAACTTATTATTAGAAATCAAAGACTGCAAATACCCAATTTTAGGTATTTTTAAAATTACTTTTCCAACAATATTTTCATAATTAACCAAAGATGAATCAGGTATTGGATTATTATCACCTTTTGTACGATAACTAATCTTACCATCATCTAATTTAACAATACCTACAACACGATGAGTAATTGTAGCCCCATTATGATGTGGATTTTGAGAAACAAATGTAATTATATCGTTAACCTTTATATCTTCTTTACTTTCTCTTATTGTAAGTACAGCATCAAATACTTTAACATTGGGTTCCATACTACCAGTTATGATTACATAAGCTCCAAATAAAGGGGCCCTTGTTAAACCATTTTTCTTACCAATACCTTGATCAACAAAATAAACAACAACTGCCAAAACAATAAGAACAGTTAATACAACAATAGAATGCATAAAGATAGTTGATAAAATATTTAAAGATCTCAAAATACTTTTTTTCAAATAAAATCACCTATCCTTCTATAATATCTAAAAATATCATAACACATTTTTTCTCGTAAGTAAATTTATAAATAAAAAGACCTGCAATATTACAGGTACTTTACTAATTAGTTGCAGTTACATTAACACGTACTGAAAAAGTTTTTCCACGTAAATAATCTTCATCATACTCTCTGTCATCAATCCACATTCTTAATCTAAACCTTTTACTATAAGATCCAACTAAAGGATCTATCGTTTCGAAATATATAGACTTACCAGAAAAGTCTACACTATTAGTATCATGCAAATCGCTATATAAACTAATTATCCCATTATTAGAAGTAATAGGAGTTTCTACTTCATTACTCCCATTTATGATAGTTAAATACATCTTTATATCACTATCATTAAGTGTACTAACGCTATTTTTGGTAGCGATAACCTCATAACTAAGTGGTGAAGAGGTAGTAGATGCAGTTATAACAAAATCAAAGTACTCTCTATTTCCAAAAAGTTTTTTTCCTTCTTCATCACTTATTGGAACTGCATTCTCAATATATATACCATTTGATCCCCCAACAGCATCAGAATAAGCAAAATTTAAAGTTCCTGTCTTTAAAGAATTATAAGTTTGTCCTTTTCCTAAATAGCTAAAAACCGCTAAAGAAGCTCCAAAAACGACAACTACTAAAGAAAAAACTAGCAATATTAATAATAATAATTCTTTTCTTCTTGATAATTTTTTATTATTTTCTGTCTTCATTTCTATCACCACTATTCTTCAACAGCATAAACATTAATTTTTAATGAGAAGTCTTTATTCTCCCAATTAATAGCAGTATCATTAACCCAAATTCTAAGACGATATGAACTTTTATAATTTTTTGTATTTGCTGCTATTGTTTCTTTATATAAAGATTTTCCAGCTACAAAACCATAATCGACATTACCATACTCACCATAAGTTTTTACCTTATTACCATTATAACAATTAGCTATTTCAATTTCATTCATTCCACTTACTTTAGTTAAATACACCTTTACACTATTCTCATCTAAAGTACTTCCATCACTTTTTGTTGCAATTATATTATAAGAAATAGGTCTTTTAACAGTTGTCGATGTAATATAAAAATCAAAATAATTTCTATCACCAACCAACAATTTTCCAACAGAATCATCAGTTGGAACTGCATTTATAATAGAAATACCATTCCCAACACCAGTAGTATCACTATAATAAAATTTTACAATATCACTACCTGGTTTATCTGTACCAGTCGGTTTTGGAGAAGTCGTAGGAGAAGTTGTAGGCTTTGGACTTGTTGTAGGATCCGTTGTTGGTGTTGGATCAATAGGATCTGGACTAGTAGTTGGAGAAATTGATGGTGATGGTGAAGTCGTCGGACTAACAGTAGGAGTTGGATCTAAATTTCCACCTGGATTATAAGGATTGTTATTATCGACTAAATCACCAGTTCTAACACCAAATATAATTAAAACTAATAATAATAACAACAAAATCAAAAATATAATTATTAAAATTCTGTGTTTCTTTGATTCTTCTCTTTCTAAAAACATTGCCTTTTGAGTCATATATCTATTTTCCATCATAATCATACCTCTAATCATTAGTAACTAAAGATGCAGTATCTAAAGCCTGAATATTAATTTTTACTGAAAAAGTTTGATTACTAATACCCTTCTGTAAAATAACAGGTGTTCCATCACTATTTTTTTCAGTAGGACTCAAAATATCTGACATAGAAACTTTATTACCAACTGCATCATATTCAGGAATCCACATATACAATCTATATTGATCATTTCCCGTCGTAGATACAGCTTTCTCATGTAGCTTATATCCATCTTTATTATTACCAGCTGCCTTCTTTTCTATGTCACTAAAATAACTAGGTGTAACAATAAAAGATTTACTATCATTATTATACAAAGCAAGTTTCAAATTCTTACTATCTAATTTTGAATAGCCAGACATAATATTACCTGTTATATCAACAATATCAATTTCATAAGTTATTGATGTTTGACCAACAATTGTATATTCAACAGAAAAGTCAAAATAGCTATTTTGTTCACTACTTGCCAAAGCTTCATCATCTGATACTGGAAAAGCATTTTGCAAACTTATACCGTTTGTATGTTCATTAAAATTTAATATTAACGTACCTGAATGAATAGTATTCTCTGTTTTACCTTCTTTAGCATAAGTAAAAAAAGCAAAACTGATTCCTACAACAGATACAACTAAAACTAAAACAATTAATACTGATAAAATAAATTTTTCACTAGACTTATTATTCATGATACAAGCCTCCCTATACTAATATTATCATAATAAAGGAAACAAAAGCAACAAATTACAAAAAAGATATTGTTAAAATTTGTCGATATAGTAAATCAAAATAAAAAAAGGGATTTACCAACCCCATCTAATAATTTCAAAAGAAACATTTTTTTGTCTACCAATATTTGAAACTGCATAAGACTCTCGTTCAACAAGAAAATCAATAATATTTCCTTTAACAACGCCACCTCTATCTAATACTATTCCATAAATTGCCTTATCTGAAAATGTAACATTTTTAATACGAATGATACTTCCACAAGGAATAGCAGAATCAGCTGCTAAAATATGTACTTTTCCATACACAGAATCTTCAAACATAACAGATTCCTTAATATTAGGACTTGGTGGACAGCTAACAGTACCACTACACCCAACACAATCAGGTCCATATCCTGTCATCTCCCCATAAAAAACAACAGGTCCATTAGAACCATATAACTTAACTTCAGACATATTTTTAGCATAAACTGGCTTTATTTCTTCTTTAAATACATATTTTGTAACAATATTAGAAGCCTCTAACGATTTCACACCATTAATATTATTAACAACATTAACATATCTCTTATTACCATTTGCAATTATCAATAATAATAAACAAACAAAACAAATATAAAAAAATCTAATCGTTAAGATAGAAGTTAACTTCTTCATACTAACACCTCTATTATTACATAAACAATATAGCACAATTATATTTTCAAGTCAAACAAAGCTATTGCATTAGAAGTAGTTACATGCATCACTTCTTCAATACTAATCTCCTTTAATTCTGCAATTTTAGAAGCAATTATTGGAATATATTTAGAAGAATTGACTTCTCCTCTGTAAGGAGATGGTGCTAAGTAAGGACTATCTGTTTCAAGAACAATTTTAGAAAGCGGAATATTTTTTACTACCTCCTGAAGTTTACTATTTTTAAATGTTACAACACCACCTATACCTATATAAAAACCTAAATCAATATATTTCAATGCCATTTCTAAGCTTCCACTAAAACAATGAATTACACCAAATACATTATATTTACTAAGTATATCATAAGTATCTTGGGTAGCATCCCTTGAATGAATAACGACTGGTAAAGATAAATCTACACTTATTTGTAATTGTCGTTCAAATAAATTTTTTTGCTCTTGGATATTTTCATTACCATAGTGATAATCTAACCCAATCTCTCCAATTGCAACTATCTTTTCTCTTTTATTACTTATACTATTTACAAGATGATTAATATCATCATTACTAATACTTGATGCAAATTCTGGATGAAATCCAAATGAATAATACAAAGAAGGATACTCTTCTAATAATCTATCGCTTTCAATCATTGATTCTTTATCACAAGCACTAACAATCAGTAATTTAACATTATTCGCATTAGATTCCATTATATATTTAGAAGGAGTCTCACCATACTTATAACTTAAATGTAAATGTGTATCTATAAACATAATTATCACCATATTAATTATATCATTTATAATAAAAGTAGTAAATTAACGAATTACAAACAAAAACTCTCTAAACTTAAATTTTATTAAATTTAGAGAGAAAAATATATTAACTAACTTTTTTATTTTCTTCTAATTCTTTTAACTTTTTATCCTTATCTATTCTATAAAATAATATAAAAGGATCACAAACAGAATATACATTAGCATCATTATATACCAATGATACATCATCACTATTAATTTGTTTTAAAATACTATCAGAAGTTTCTGGTAAATATGGCTTTAATAAGATACCACAAACACGAATTGCTTCTAACAAGTTATATAAAACAGATTCAAGCTCAGCTTTTTTTACTTCATCCTTGGCTAAAACCCATGGCATCGTCTCATCAATATATTTATTACTTCTTCGTAATACATTAAATATTTCATCCAAAGAAGCACCAATTTCCAGCTTATCCATTCTTTTTTCTACTTTACTATCTAACTCATTAATATAATTTATAAGATCCTGATCATATTCTGAAAACTTACCCTTATTCGTTATTGAAGAATCAAAGTACTTTTTTACCATAGAAATAGTTCTATTGACTAAATTTCCTAGAATATTAACTAGATCACTATTTATTCTTTCAATTAATAAATCATAAGTAATCGTTCCATCATTACTAAAAGGAATTTCATGTAAGACATAATAACGAATGGCATCTACTCCAAAATCTTTTGCCAAATCATCAGCATAAATAACATTACCACGTGACTTACTCATTTTTTCATTATTTGCTCCAAATAACAACCACGGATGCCCAAATACTTGTTTTGGTAATGGCAAATCTAATGCCATAAGAAAAATTGGCCAATACAATGTATGAAATCTAATAATATCCTTACCAACTAGCTGTAAATCAGCTGGCCAGTATTTTTTAAATTCATCTGTTGAATTATCAACACTATATCCAATATTAGTAATGTAATTAGTAAGTGCATCAAGCCATACATATACAACATGCTTTGGATCAAAATCAACCTTAATTCCCCAATCAAATGATGTTCTAGATACACATAAATCTTGAAGACCAGGTTTCAAAAAGTTGTTAATCATTTCATTCTTCCTAGATTCAGGTTGAATAAAATCTGGATGTGACTCAATATAATCCTCTAATTGCTTCTGATATTTAGATAACTTAAAAAAATATGCTTCCTCACTAGCTAACTGAACATCTCTCCCACAATCAGGACACTTTCCATCAATCAATTGACTTTCAGTAATAAAAGCTTCACAAGGAGTACAATAAAGACCTTCATATTTTCCTTTATAAATATCTCCCTTTTCATACAATTTTTTAAATATTTTTTGAACAACTTTAACATGATTTAAATCAGTAGTTCTAACAAACTTGTCATAACTAGTATTCATTAGATCCCAAATATTTTTTATTTCTTCATGAATATCATCAACATATTCTTGTGGAGTCACACCAGCTTGCTCTGCTTTTTGAGCAATCTTTTCACCATGCTCATCAGTACCAGTTTGAAAGTATACATCAAATCCTTTAAGCCTTTTATATCTGGCAATACTATCAGCGAGTATAACTTCATATGTATTCCCTATATGAGGTTTTGCAGAAGTATATGCTATAGCTGTTGAAATATAATATTTTTCCATTTTAAATCTCTCCTTATCAAAAAAAAGATATATTCATCACTAAGGACGAATATATCGCGGTACCACCTTATTTTGCAAAAAAATGCACAACTCTAATTCTTAACGCGAATAACGTACTTACCTACATATCGATAAATATGCTCATAGAACCATTTATAAAGTATCATTATACATATTTACACCACACATATGCTCTCTTTAATAAATCAACTTTACTCTTTCCATCAGTGCATTTAAATATATCAAAAATTATAACATGTTACATAGCATTATTCAATATTTTTTATTAAAAATTTAACTAAAAACTCGCAAATATTCTTATCAAAATCATTAACTTCCATCTCTTTAGAAAAAATAATTACACCACCAACTAAATCTGAATTACTAATAATAGGAGAAACAATAAAATTTTGCTTATATACTTCCAAATCAAATAATTCAATAGTTTCGTTATCATTTTCTATTTTAACTTCTCTATTTTCTAAAACACTACTACAATAATCAGATATTTTTTTATCAATAAGCAAAGAATTAGTAGAAGAAATAACCTTATCATTATCTACAATAACTAATGTTTTGCCATCAAGATTTACTGATGATACAATTCTATCACATACATTTTTTATATCAGAAAAAGAAGAATATTTTTTCAAAATAACACTATCAGACTCTACAAATATTTCTAAAAATTCTCCATCTCTAATTTTCAAAGTCCTTCTTAATTCTTTTGGAATAACAATTCTTCCTAAATCATCAATTCGTCTTACTACACCTGTTGCTTTCATTAATAAACCTCGCTTTCTATTTAATAGTGTTATCACTTAACTATTTTTTATACAAAAAAGAATATAACTTTCAATTACAATTGTAATTTACTCATTATATTCAAAAAAAACTAAACTTGAGTTGTCTTTTTACTTATTTCCTGATACTTATCATAACTTTCTTTTCCTTTATTTATCAAGTTATTATCACGTATTCTAATAGTAGACAATATTTTATCTTCTAATTTTTTATAAAGACGAATATTAATATAATCACTAATTCTATTTTGAACTAAACCTTTAATATTTTCATCTTTTATTTTACTAATAAATTTAAAAAATTCTTTATTCATATTAGAAATAATACCTTCAAACATATTAATTCCTAACTTTTCTTGAATAACTTTTGTAGTTCCATCAATCAATGAATAATAATTATTCATGGACTCCTCTTCGAAACTCAACTCGTCTATATCTGTAATAATAGATTCTTTTTTACTACATACAACTTCTTCAATAATTTTATAACTTTCATTCTGTGCATCAAAAAGAATATTAGAGATTTTATCATCAGAAATCTCGCAATCATAATCATCAAATATTAATCTAATATTCCTTCTAGCAATATCAAAATCATTCATAACAATATTTTTTAAAGTTTCTAAAAGAGAATCAATATTTCGCTCAGTATCAAACTTCAAATTCTGAATTAATATCGATCTATTTTTTTCTTTAAACATTGAAATTATCTCTTGATCCATATTATCATCC
>CATKEA010000119.1 GCA_949746915.1 uncultured Bacilli bacterium | reverse complement strand
CGGCGTCCGTCCGTCAGTTTCACTTGCACCTGGGACAATGATAAGTGATGGAAATGGAACTCCAGATATTCCATTTGAAATTAATTGAAAAATAAGTATTATCCTATAGTCTGAGATATAACTATTTTAATTTTAATAGTATATATCTCTTTTTCTTTTAGAAAAAAATAAGAAAAATTTAAAATCAACGACATATAGTTAATTAGGTGGTTACATGTTAAAAAAATATTATTCCTATCTTGGAATTCTTGTTCTTGTTTGTTTTAGTTTCTATTATACTGATTTAGCCGTTGATCTTGTCAAAAAAAATGATCCCATCATGCAAAGCATTATGCGCCTAGAAGACACATACTACATTGAGCCAGTATCAGCATCAGTTAACGTTGATGAAATAATACCAGGATATAATGGCATAAAAATAAATATTGATGAAAGCTATCGTAAAATGAAAAAGTATAATAAATTTAACGAAAATATGCTAGTATTTGAAGAAATTGCTCCAGATTTAACACTAACTAAGCGCTATGACAAATATATAGTGAATGGTAACTTATATAAAAGTGATGTTTCCCTAGTATTTAAAGTTAGTGATGTTGCTAATTTAGAAAATATTTATAATGTTTTGTTAGAGAAAAAAATCAGTGCAACCTTCTTTGTTGATGGCACAGTTATTGAAAACAATATGGATTTAATAAGCGATATGGCAAGAGATGGCAATCAAATTGAGAATTTTGGATATGGTGGCAAATATTCAACTGATATGTTGGTATGGACTAATAATATGATAACATCCATTACTAATAGTGATACCAAATATTGTTATAGTGAGTATAATAATAATGAACTTTTAGAACTTTGTAGTAAAAACAAAATGTATGTAGTAAAACCTAATGTAATTGCTACTAATTATCCATTCTCCAAAGTAAAGAAAAATCTTGATAATGGAAGTATCATTGCTTTAGAAGCTAATAATGAAACATTAAAAGAATTACCTGCTATTATTTCCTATATAAATCAAAAAGGTTACAATGCAACAACTTTAGAAACTGCTCTTTCAGAAGCTAGAGTATATGATAAATAAGTATAAAACAGTTTTAAAACAACTGTTTTTCTTTTTCATAAAAATATTATAGTTTAATTAAAAGATAAAATCTTTTTAGTTACAATTTTTCTTTTAATATATTTCGTTAAACTTTCCTTGTTCAAAAAGCTTTGTTATAGTATAATTATTACAGTGGTAAGGTGATAATAATGTATTTAAAAGAGATTAATGCAACAGGTTTTAAGTCTTTTGCCGATAAACTTAGTATAACACTAGATGATAATATTACATGTATTGTTGGACCTAATGGTTCTGGAAAAAGTAATGTTGTTGATGCTGTTCGATGGGTTTTAGGAGAGCAATCAGTTAAATCACTTCGCGGAGATGGTAATATGACTGATGTTATTTTCTCTGGAAGTAAAAGTAGAAATCCTTTAAACGTTGCAAGTGTTGAGTTAATATTTGATAACACAGATAGTTATCTTAAAGTTCCATACAGTGAAGTATCAGTAAAAAGACGAGTATACAGAACTGGTGAAAATGAATATTTTTTAAATGGAGAAAAATGTCGTCTAAAAGATATTACAGATTTATTTATGGACAGTGGTATTGGAAAAGAATCATTTAATATCATTTCTCAAGGAGAAGTTCAAAAAATACTTAGTAATTCCCCATATGATAGACGTGTTATTTTTGAAGAAGCTGCTGAAGTTTTAAAATATAAAAAAAGAAAAGAAGAAGCAATTAGAAAACTTGATAGAACTAATAATAACCTTGATAGAGTGGCTGATATTATCAATGAACTATCAGTACAAGTTGAGCCATTAAAAGAGCAAAGTGAAAAAGCCAAACTCTATCTAGATAATAAAGAAAAACTAGAAAACATTGAAGTTGGACTTCTTGCTTATGAAATAGAAAATATTAATTATGAGTACCAAAGTACCAAAAAGAAAATAACATCATTAGAAGAAGAAATACTAACACTTTCAACAAGTCATAATGGAAGTGATGCTATCATTGATAATAATAAAATGAATCTTTTAAAAACAGAAAAGTATTTAAGTGAACTGCAAAACAAACTATTAGAAACAACTAAAAAAGAAGAAAAATTAAATGGTGATAAGAAAATACTTCAAGAACGTATGAAATATGATGCTAAAGATCAAAAGGTTCATGATGAAATAACATCACTTAAAGAAAATAAATTAAAATTAGAAAATGAAATATATATTTTAGAAAAAGAAATTATTTCTGAAAAAGAATTAGTAGATGAAAAGAAAAAAATAATTTTTACTAAAGAACAAACACTTACAGATTTAAAAGTACGTTCTAACAATAAAGAAAAAGAATATCAATACAAAATAAGAGAAAAAGCTGAAAATGAAAATAAGATAAGTATTTTAGAACAACAGATTTCAACAGGTGGAAATCTTTCTAGTAGTGTTAAAGCTGTTATCAATAATCCTAAATTAGTGGGAGTGCATAATTGTATTGGAAATTTAATTGATACTGATATGAAGTTTACAAAAGCATTAGAAGTAGCACTATCAGCAAGTAAACAATATATTGTAGTAGATAATGAGAATGTTGCCAAAAACGCAATCAGATATCTAAAAGATAATCATTTAGGAAGATGTACTTTTTATCCATTAAATGTAATAAAACCAAGATACATAGATTCAGAAACTTTAAATCTTTTAAAGTCAGAAATGGGCTTTATTGATACTTTTAACAATCTAGTAAATTGTGACCCTGAATATAAAAGTATTATTGATAATCAACTAGGAAATGTTATCGTCGCACTTGACTTAGATTCAGCAAACAGAATTAGCAAGCGGATTAAAGAAAGATATCGAATTGTAACACTGGACGGAGATATTATTAATGTAGGAGGTTCAATTACCGGAGGATCTCTTCCTGTTACTAGAAGCGTGATAACTGATAAATTTGAATTAGAAAAATTAAATAGAAAACAAGAAGAAGTACTAGAAGTTATCAAAGAAATAGATAATTATTTAGAAGAGTTGAAAAAAGAAATCATAGAATTAGAAACTGTTTTATATAATGAAAAAAGTATCATGATGACAATGACTGAAACCTTAAGAAACAAAATTGCTATTTATAACAATAAAAAAGAAGACTTGACTTCTTATAACAAAGATTTAAATAGCCTTGAACATGTGGTAGATTCATCGCTTTCAAAAGAAGAAGAAAGAATTATGAAAGAATTTTATGAAGTTCAAAAAGAAAAAGAAGATTTACTATTACAAATAAAAACAAGTAATCGAGAAAAAGATAATTTAAAAATAGCTATTGAAGAGTTAGAAGCTAAGTATAAATTGAATAATTCTAAACTTCATAATTTAGAAAGAGAACTAAAAGAAAATGAAATATCAGTAAGTAAAATGGATGTTAAACTAGATAGTTACTTAAATATTTTAAGTGAAGATTATGAATTAACTTTTGAAAAAGCCAAAGAAAATTATAAACTAGAACTTGAAGTCGAAGATGCTAGAAATAAAGTTTCTTTATACAAAGCAACAATTAAAAAAATAGGTATGGTTAATATTGCTTCAATAGAAGAATATGAAAGGGTAAGTACTAGATATAATTTCTTGACAGGTCAAAAAGATGATTTATTAAAAGCAAAAGATACACTACTTGAAATAATTACAGAAATGGATGCTGTTATGGAAGAAGAGTTCAGTAAAACTTTCAAACTTATTTCAAAAGAATTTGAAGAAGTATTCAAAAAATTATTTAACGGTGGTAAAGCTACCTTAAAATTGACTGATCCAGATAATATCCTTGAAACAGGTATTGAAATTATAGCAAGTCCTCCTGGGAAAAAATTAACAACAATATCACTATTATCAGGTGGTGAAAAAACATTAACTGCTATTTCTTTATTATTTGCAATATTGAATGTTAGAACAGTTCCATTCTGTTTGTTTGATGAGGTAGAAGCAGCTCTTGATGAGGCTAATGTTGATAATTTTGGTAAATACTTAGATCATTATAAATCTAAGACACAATTTTTACTTATTACCCACAAGAAAAAAACAATGGAATATGCTAATACATTATATGGTATCACAATGCAAGAGTCAGGAGTCAGTAAATTAGTAAGTGTAAAATTAGATAGTATAACTAAATAGAACTTAAATTTAAAGCTATAAGAGGATAATAAATCCTCTTATTTTGTTGATTGGAGATAAAACAATATGCTATAATAAATTATAATAAAAGAATAATATGGGGGCTTATTTATGAAGTCAAGTATTAAATTTAAAATGAAATTAAATAGAAAAATCAAAAAGAAAACTGGATTCACTCTAGTTGAATTATTATCAGTGTTAGTGATAATGGGAGTAATCTTACTACTTGCTATTCCCAGTGTTCTAAAACTTTTACATAATGATACTGATAAGAAATTACAATCG
>CATKEA010000118.1 GCA_949746915.1 uncultured Bacilli bacterium | reverse complement strand
TTTAAAATAAGTAAAAATAAGTTTGACTTTAATGTAAAAATGTGGCAAAATACTATGAAGACGAGGGTGATTAAGTATATGGAAAATAAAGAACAAACAAAGATAATAATTATATCTATAATAGCACTTGCTTGTATAATAGGCGGTATTGCACTTTTAGGAATCAAAGATCAAAAAGATTTTCAAAAAGTTGTAGAAACAGAAAAGAATCCAACACCAGATGATGAAAAAAATATAGATGAAGATGAACAAGAAGATGGAGAAATATCAGAAGATCCAAATTTAGAAACGGAAGACAATTTAACTACGGATCAAGATTCTAATAAAAAGCCAACTACTTCAACAGGAAATTCACAAAAACCAACAAGACCATCAAAGCCTGTAATTCCTGAACAACCAATTACTCCAGATGAACCAACTAAAGAATTCGAAAATTTAGTTATTACAAATAACATGATAAAAGATGGTATATATAAAGTGTCAAATAACACATATAATACTGTAACAATTAATTCAGATATTAAAGAAAATACAAAAATTATGTTAGAAAATTTAGATATAAAAGAAGGTTTAATTTTATTGACACCTGAAAAATATCAATTAGACATTGTAAATTCTACTATGCCAATTATGCTAGTAACAGATAATGCAATCCAAACCTATGCAGCTATGGCAACAGTACTAGAAAATATGAATAAAGTACTTGAAGGAGCAACAATTAACTTAAATGGAAGTGCTGTAGAAGAAATCTCTATAAGTAGTAGTATTGAGATAAATGGAACAAATAAGGTTTCTAATATAGATGTATTTACTGCTGAAGAAGTGGTTATAAATGTTCCAAGTCAAAAAGTATTTATAAATACTTCTGGTGAAGTAGTTATAAATAAGACTGTAAGTGAAATAGAGAATATAGGAAGTACAGCAAATATAAATATTAATGCTCCTATAACTACTTTTAAAAATAACAATAGTAGTACAATTCGATTAAGTGAAGGAAACGCAATTACTAATTTTTATAATAAAGGTAAAAATACTGTAGTATCAGGAAATGGAGTAATTACTAATGCAAAAATAGATGCAACTAACACAAGAATTTATACAGAAGTAACTAATAAAGCTGAAGTTGCTGAAAATATAGATTACTTAATACGTCAAGAGCTTCAAACAAAATTAGTAGATGTAAAGTCAAAAACACAAGGAAGTGTAACTTTTACGTTAAGCGAAGCAGTAAAATTATCATTAAATGACATATCTGTAATTTGTAGTGCAGGAAAAAGTATAAGTTTATTTAACCTTACAACAAAAGATAATATAACTTATACCCTAACAACTTCTTATTATAAAAACAAATCGTATGGTCTTTATATTACACTTCCAAATGGAAATATTATTAGTAAAGATTTCGAAACAGATTATGCTAATCCAACTGTTACAGATGTTATAACTGAAAGAATTTCTACCACAGAAGCAATTCTAAAATTATATGGAGTTGATGAAGGTGGATATATATATTATATTTTAGAAGATGCCTCAACTAGAGAAACTATAAGTGCGTCAACTATAAAACAACAAGGAAAATCTGAAAGAGTTAAAGTTGGGTTTAACAGTATAGCAATAAAAGATTTAGAGGAAGATAAAACATATAATTTATATTATGTTATGGAAGGATACTTTAATAATCTTTCTACTGTAAAAGGTCCATTTGAAATTTCAAGTCAAGTTAAAGAAGAAAATCCTAGTGATTATCAAATTATTTATGCAAAAGAAGAAATAAGCAATCGTTTTGTTTTTAAACTAAATCGTATACCAGAAAAAGAGTTAACTTTAAAAGATTTTGAAATAGTTTGTCCTAGTGATAGTAGTTTAACTATAAAGGACGCAAAATTCTATGTTAGTCCAGATTTATTAACTTATATTATAGTAATACCAGATAATTATGGGCATAAAGATAATGAATACACAGTAAAAATAAAATTATCTGATACTGAAAAAATAGAAAAGGATTTTGCAACTCATATGAATCCTCCAGTAATCACTGGAGCAGTTGATGGAGTAGTAAGGACTTCTCAAGAAACAGCACAATTTACATTTAACTCTGATGAGCCAGGAGAAGTATACTATGGTATTTATGAATGGAATGGTGGAATATATGATTACAATTCTACAACTCCATTTGCAAGTGATGTAATAACTGGAAAAATTCAAAGTAATAAGCAAAAACTAAATGCAGGATCAAATACCATTAATTTAGATTTAACTAATATTAATGTAACAAAGTATACAAGAGTATGGGCATTGTTTATTGATGAAGTCGGAAATTATCGTGTAGGTTTTGTTGATCATTATAAAATTCCAGAAAAAATCGAATCAGCTCCACCTGAAACTGACAGTACATTAAAAATAACAGATTTTAAATTCTCAAGTAATAATTTCTTTGAGATAGAGTTTAATGAAGAATTACTATATAATATAACTTCAGATGATGTAGAAATATCTATAGTAGGAGCAGGATATTTACCTAATAAGTTATTGTTTAACATAAGAACTATGCCAAATAAAGTAACTATTAAAGTTGAAAATCATACTTTAACAACTGGTGAATATGAATTAAAGATTATAGCAACAGATATGAATGAAAATCAAGTTGAATTTGTACAAAAAATAGAAGTAAAGTAAAATTATTGAAGCTTAACAGAAATGTTAGGCTTTTTATATACAAAAAATAAAAGAAATCATCATTCATCTGTAACTAATATTTTAATAAAACTAAAAGAATAAAAGCCTTGAATA
>CATKEA010000117.1 GCA_949746915.1 uncultured Bacilli bacterium | reverse complement strand
AGCCATATTTACAAATTTATGATATTATTGTATTTGTAAATTATTTAATGTTGATTAGTTAGTAGTAGTTTTTACTTATTTTTTAAAGAGAACTTGTGGTGGTGGGAACAAGTAAATAGTAAAGATGAAGTTACATAACTGGGAGTTAAAGCGATTGTTACGTTATAACTAATTTGAGTGTATAGACTATTTATCTATAAAATAAGGTGGTACCGCGATTTAATTCGTCCTTATGTAGTAAATAGTTTTTTTTATTTATAGGAGGGATAAAGTGAACATTGAATATGAAGTTAGGGTTTTAGAAGTTAATAAAGAAGAAATTATAAAAAAATTGGAAGTTATTGGAGCTAAGTTTGAGTGGGAGGCGTTACAAAAAAGATATGTATATGACTTTAATCCAAGTGAAAGAACTAAATGGATAAGACTTAGAACCAATGGTAAAAAGACAACACTTGCTATAAAGAATATTGTTTCTTCAAAAATTGATGGTACACAAGAATTGGAAGTTGAAGTTAGTGATTTTGAAAATACTAATCTTATTTTAAAAGAACTTGGCTATGTTCCTAAAAGTTATCAGGAAAATAAAAGATGTCGTTATATGTTGGATGGAGTTGAAATTGATATAGATTCATGGCCTTTAATTCCTACTTATCTAGAAATAGAAGGTAAATCCGAAGAAGAAGTTTATAATTTATTAGATAAACTTGATATTAGTACAAGAGATATTACGACACATTCTGTTGACGAAGTATATGGTTATTATGGTATTGATTTAGAAAAAATAAAAGAATTGAGATTTGAGGAGGAATAATTATGAAATTTTTTGAAGAATTAAAATGGAGAGGATTAATTAAGGATATAACTAGTCCTGAATTAGAAGAGAAGTTAAATAATGGAGGTCTTACTTTTTATTGGGGAACTGATCCAACTGCTGATAGTATGCATCTTGGACATTTTTCATCGCTACTTATGGCTAAAAGGTTAGAGAATGCAGGGCATCATCCAATTATTTTAGTTGGTGGAGCAACAGGATTAATTGGTGATCCTAGACCTACATCAGAAAGAGAAATGATTTCTAAAGAAACAGTATTAAAGAATTTTGAGGGAATTAAGCATCAAATTCATAGTATCTTTGGGTATGAAGTAGTTAATAATTATGATTGGTCTAAAGATATAAACTTTATAGATTTTTTACGTGATTATGGAAAATATTTCAATATTAATTATATGCTTAATAAAGACATTATAAAAAGAAGAATAGATAGTGGTATAACTTATACTGAATTTTCATATATGATAATGCAAGCATTGGATTTTGAATATTTATATAGAAATAAAGGTTGTTTAATGCAAGCAGCTGGTCAAGATCAATGGGGAAATATAACTGCTGGTGTTGAGTTAATTAGAAAGAAACATGGTGTTGAAGCTTATGCTTTTACAATGCCTCTTATTACTGATAAGGATGGTAAAAAGTTTGGTAAAAGTGAAGGCAATGCTTTATGGCTTGATAAGAATAAAACTTCTAGTTATGAAATGTATCAGTTTTTAGTAAATGTTGATGATGAGATGATTATTAGTTATTTAAAGACTTTAACTTTTCTTACTAAGGAACAAATTGAAGAAATTAGCAAAGAGCATGATGCTCATCCAGAATCTAGAGTAGCACATAAGGCTTTAGCGCGTGAGATAATTACATTTTTACATGGGGAAGATGAATATAATAAAGCTTTAGCAATAAGTGAAGCGTTATTTAATGGTAATGTTAAAGATATTCCAGTATCTGAGTTAGAAACAGCATTTAAAAATGTTCCACATTTTGAATTTAGTGATTCCAATATAGTTGATTTATTAGTTGATTCTAATATAGTATCTAGTAAAAGAGAAGCTAGAGAGTTTATTACATCTGGAACAATTTCAATAAATGGTGATAAAATTATTGATTTAGAGCTTCGAATTGGCAAAGAACATTTATTAAGTGACAAGTATATTGTAATTCGTCGTGGAAAAAAGAAATATTATTTAGGAATTTATAAAAATTAGTTTTCTTTTTTCATTTAAAATGCTATTATAAAGGTGGTGATTTTGTATGGCAAATAAGAAAAAAAAGAGTGGTTCTTTAAATAAAAACCAAAAGAAATTAACAGTTGAGGATTTAAAGAAAAAAAATCTTAGTGTAAAAAATAAAAAAGGAACTTCTAGTGCTAAAGTGTCTTCTAATAAGAAGAAGTCTGTACCTAGGAAAAGTGCCACTGTAGTTAAGAAAAATCCACCAAAAAAAGTAGAAATTGAGAAGAAAAGTGTCGAAATTAATCTTCCTGCTATTGAAAATGAAAAAGTGGAAGTTAATGTTGATGTTAATTTAGATTTAGATAATCAAAAGGAAAAGTCTTTAGAAAGTATAAATCTTGATAATCAAAAAAATGTTGAAGTTAAGATAGAAGTCCAAAAGGAAGAGCTTAAAGATGGAGATATTTCTTTTGAGAAAGAAGAAAAAAAAGATGATAATTTTGTTGATAAGTTAGAAAGTAGCGATGTTGATAAGGTTAAGAAAAATAAGTTTGGTAAGATAAGAAAAGATATATTGGCAGTTTTTAGTGATTTGAGAAAAAAAGTTAAATTTAATTCTAGGGATAACCTAAAGAAAAAGATTAAAAATGATAAAATTAAGACTAAGAAAGCCAATTCTAAAAAGAAATCTTCCAATAAACAAAAGTCTGTAAAAAATAAAGGAATTACTTTTGACAAGAATAAAGGTAAAACGAAAAAGAAGAAGTCAGCAAAAAGTATTTATAGTAGTCCTAGCCAATTAGAAAGAGAAATTAAGTATAAGAAGTATAAAGGCATTTTAAAAGGGATAGCTCTGTTATGCGTAGTAGTTTTAGTAATTGAATTTGGTATGTTTGCTTATATGAAGGTTTTTAATGTTGGAGATAATTCATATGATGCATTAAATTCGATTATTTTAGATAATACTTCACTTGTTTCAGTTGGTAGTAGTTATTTTAAATATAGTCAAAATTATGAAAAAACTGATCGTATTGAAAAGGGTCGTTTAGTTAGATATGATAAACGTGGTAAATTAGAGTTGGAGATTCAATATGATAGAGGAATTAATAGTACTTTTAACTCGGTGGTCGCAACTGCTGATGGTTACTATGTTGTTGGTAGTAGTGAATTTTCTAAAAAGCAAGTTGAGAATCATGTTAGAGATGCAATATTAGTCAAATATTCTTTAGATGGAAAAAAACTTTGGGAAAAATCTTATAGTGTTCTTTCTGATACTAGATTTAATAAAATAATTTTGGTTGATGATGGTTTAGTAGTTGTTGGTCAAAGCATATATGAAAATATGGAGATGGGTAATCATACAACTGGTGGAGGAATTATTGTTAAGTACGATTTTGATGGTGAAATAGTATGGTCTAGTAATCATGGAGGAAATAAATCAGGTAATTTTAATGATGTTATTCGTGTTGGAGATAATTATTATGTTGTTGGTAAAGATTCTAAGGATACAGGTGTTTTAGTAAAGTTTTCTAGTAATGGAAAATATGTTTTCCACAAGAATTATAGTTATACTGATAGATTAGGATTCTCTTCTATTACAACTGATGGAAAAAATCTTTATGTTGTTGGAAGTAAGAAAATTTTATCTGAAAAAGAACAAAATGATGAAAAAAGTATTAGAAATACTAATAATACTGATGCTATAATTGTAAAATATTCTTTAGATGGCGAAGTTAGAAAAGAGAAGCTCTTTGGTGGTAGTGGTCATGATCGGTACAATGCAGTCGTTTATTTTGGTGGGTATTTATATTTAGCAGGTAGTACTTCTAGTAATGATAGTGGTTTAAGAGTATCTAGTAAAGATGGGAAAATTACAGCTATGTTAATAAAATGTGATACAGATCTTGTTATTAATCGTAAAGAGGTTTTTGGAGGAAGTTCAGATGATAATATGCTAGATCTTATTACTGATGGAAGTAATGTATATATGGTTGGTTATAGTAATAGCAAAGATAGTAATATTAAAACAGAACATGATAATGGTAGTGATTTTATAAGTAAATTAATAAAAGTTGATTATCGTTTTAGAATTTTAATGAAGAAGTAGAGATAAACTACTTTTTTCTTTGTCAAAAATATGATATTATTATAATATTAAAGATAAAGAGAGTTGGTTCTTATGAATACTTTGGAAAAATTGTTAGATACTTTTTCACTTCATGAGTTGAAGAAAATTAAAAAGATACTCGATGTTATAAATTCTAGATATTCAAAGTATGAGAATATAGATATTCAAAGCTATAAAGCAATTACTGAGTCTTTTAAAGAAAGATATGAGGAAACTGGTGATTTAGATTCATTACTTCCTGATGCTTATGCTTTAGTAAAGGCAGTAATAAAGAAGATGACTGGTAAAAGTTTATTTGATACACAACTTACAGCTAGTTGTGTTTTGAATGATGGAAATATTGCTGAAATGAAAACTGGTGAAGGTAAGACTCTGGCACTTATTGCTTCGGCATATTTAAATTCTTTAACAGGTAAAGGTGTTCATATTGTTACTTCTAATGAATATTTGGCACAAAGGGATAGTGAAGAGGTTAAGGATATTTTAAATATGCTTGGTGTTAGTGTTGGATGTGCTGTTGCTAGGGATGAGAATGGAAATTTTTTGTCAGGAAGAGAACAAGATGATAAATTAAGGGAAGAGTTTAAAAAAGATATTGTTTATACGACTCCAAGTGCTCTTGCTTTTTCTTATTTGAAAGATAACAATGTTATTGATAAAAGAAATAAAATTTTACGTGGTTTGAACTATGTTATTTTAGATGAAATAGATTCTTCTTTGATTGATGATGCTAAGAATCCTTTTGTGTTATCTGGTAATATTGATATGAGTGATACTGTTTATATAGAAGCTCAGAGATTTGTAGAAAGTCTTAAAAATTACTCATTAAATTCTAGTATTTCAAGTTTTAATAGTGGTATTCAAAAATTACTTAGTGATGGATATTTACCTAAGAATAATTATCATTTTGATTCATATAGCAGTTTTAGTGATTATAATGCTGATATAACAGATGAAGGTTTAAAAAAGTTTTATCGTTTTTTGGCGAGAAATCCTCATTTACAGGAATTTAGAAAAATAAAGTTAAAAGATAAAAATGGTATAGTAAAAGCTTATGATATGAATTATAAAGTTCCTGATGATAGATTGGAAGATATTGTTTATGATGGTCCGAATACTTTTTTGATGTATGTGAAAAAAGCTTTAATTGCTAATAATTGTTATAAATATGGGAAAGATTATGAAATTGTTGATGGTGAGATAAAATTAGTTGATAGTAATACGGCAAGAATTCTTCCAGATAGTAAGTTGGAACAGGGATTACATCAAGCAATTGAAGCAAAGGAAAGGCTTAGTATTACTAGCGAAACAAGGAGTATTGGTAGTATTACTTATCCTAGCTTTTTTAAGCTATATAAGAAGCGTTCTGGATTAAGTGGTACTGTAAAGCAAGCAGAAAAGGAATTTAATAAATTATATAGTCTTGGAGTTGTACAAGTTCCACGTAGACTTCCTTCTAAAAGAAAAGATCTTGGTGTGGATTTATATTCTTCATCTCAGGAGAAATATGATGCGATTGTTAATCAAATTTTAGCATGTCGTAAGACAGGACAGCCAGTTATTGTAGGGGTTGATACTGTTGATGATTGTGAAAAGT
Organism: uncultured Bacilli bacterium; assembly: GCA_949746915.1. GTDB lineage: Bacteria > Bacillota_I > Bacilli_A > RF39 > UBA660 > CATKEA01. Next base: position 4,088 of record CATKEA010000117.1, on the reverse strand, counting down.
TAAGTAGAATTCTTAAGGTACATGGTATATCTCATAATTCTTTAAGTGCTCGTAACGATTTTGAGGAAGCTAGGGTTATTGGAGAGGCAGGACGACTTGGTGCTGTTACTATTGTTACACCAATGGCTGGACGTGGTACAGATATAAAATTAGGTGGTACAGTTGAAGATAGGATTTTGACTTCTAATGCAATGAGAACTTATGCGATTAAGAGTATTGATGTATCTGATGTTGTTGATCAGGCTAAGTATTTATATCGTGCTATTCATATTGATTCTAGTGATAGTAGTAAAGCTAAAGCTGATCGTGAAAGAATCAGAAATTTGGAAAAAGGTAAAGGTTCTAGTATAGAACTTGAAAGATATAATGAAGAACTTAATAAATTGAAGAGAAAGATGATTAATCATCGTGCTAATGAATTTTTGGATAGGTGTCAAAGAAAGAATGTTTCTAGTCAAGAATATCGTGGTTATTTAGCTGTTTATAACAAAGAAAAAGAAAATGCAACGGAATTACAAAGATTGGAAGCAGAGAAGGTAAATTCTTTAGGTGGTCTTTATATTCTTGGTACAGAGATCAGTCGTTCTAGTAGAGTGCAGGATCAATTGATTGGACGTTGTGCAAGAAATGGTGAAAATGGTCAGAGTAAATTTATTGTTTCTTTAGATGATAGATTTTTTAAAACAGGTTTACGACCTGATAAACTTGCTCAATATAAGGCTGCTTCTATTACTAAGGGTAGTAAATTAGTACAACAGTTGATTGCTAAAATCCAATTAAATATTTCTAGTGATGATGAGAGAGCTAGGGAATCACAGTATCGTCTTGATGCTATTGATGATAAAGATAGAACAGCTTATTATAATTTTCGTGATGAAATACTGGAATGTGATGATATGGAGGTTAGGCTTAATAATTTAATGTCTGCTAGTATTAATGCAACTGTTGATAAACTTGTGCCATCTTCTGATGTTACAGAGGATCAGTTAAGAACTGTTGAAGAGAAATATATGAATATTTTAACAACTTCTGAGTGTTTTAGGGATACGAATATTACTAAAGATCAATTGAAATTGTTTTTGCAGTCATCTGCTCGTAATAGGTTACGTGTTTATAAGACAAATAATATTACAGATTTTGAGTCATTAGCTAAGGAGAAAGTACTTAAAGAAAGCGATGATTTTTGGTGTGATTTTGTTGATTCTACTAAGGATAGGCATCGTATTGCTTCACTTAATACTCAGTCACTTACTGAGCATGGTTCTTCACATGGTGATATGTATGTTGAGTATGAGTTTATTGCTGAGGAGTCATTTGGTGATTTTGTTGAAGAGTTTATGGATGGTGTTACTAGGTCTTTTCTTAATGCTGCTAATGAGTATATTAGAAAGACAGATGGACAAATTCAGAGAGTTATTCCTGATCAACCTGTTAAAGATGCTGGTACTAAAAAAAGATAAAGATAAGCACAAAAAAAACTGGGATTTCCCAGTTTTTTTATCTGTTATAGAACTCAACAATTAATGATTCGTTGATATCAGCATTTAGTTCATGTCTTTCAGGTAATCTAACAAATGTACCTTCTTTTTTGCTGTCATCAAATGTTACAAATTCAACACGTTTGTTAATTTTTTCTAAGCTAGCTAATGCAGCTTTATGATCTTTAGAATTTTCTTTTAATGTAATTTTAGATCCAATTTTAACTCTGAATGATGGAATGTCAACTTTGTTACCATCAACAGTGATATGTCCATGGTTTACTAATTGTCTAGCAGCACGACGAGTGTTAGCAAATCCCATACGATAAACTAGGTTATCTAAACGAGATTCAAGTAGTTTTAAGAAATTTTCACCATGAATACCTTTGATTTTTGCTGCCTCATTAAAAGTTTTTCTGAATTGTTTTTCATTTAATCCATACATAAATCTAACTTTTTGTTTTTCTTTTAATTGTTCACCATAGTTAGAAAGTTTACCTTTACGTTGGTTACCATGTTGTCCTGGTCCATAAGGTCTTCTTGCAATATCCTTTCCATTTTCTAAAGTAGAAAATCCAACTCTACGTGATTGTTTGTAACTTGGCCCTGTATATCTTGCCATTTTAATTCCTCCTCAATGTTTTCTCATAAACATTGAAATCTATTTTTCTATTATTAGGGAGTTTTTATTTAGATTTTTACTATAACAGCAATAGTTACTAGTCAATTTCAAAAAACACATTAATAATATAAAATAGTGCTGTTCAATGAATATGCGGTTTTAATTATATATTAACAATAGGTAAAAGTCAACGTTTTATGGGGATTTTATGTAAATTTGCGTGATTTTTTTTGATGATAAGCGTGTTTAAAAATTCATTCTAATATTTTATAAAAAGTCTTGTGGTTTGATTATGTTACTTGTTATAATTAAAGTAGAGGAATATAAGATAGGAGATCTAGCTAATGAATGTATTTATAAAAGGTGATAGAAGAAGTAAAAGTATTACTGCAGTTGTTTTTTTGTTATTTGTGCTGATTTCTACTTTAGTAGTTGGAACTAGTTATGCTTTATGGCAAATATTATTTGTTCAGACAGATGAGAATGTTATTAAATCATCTTGTTTTGAAATTAAATTTAGTGATACTAATCCTATTTTTTTAGATGAGGCTTACCCGATAAGTGATAGTGAGGGAAGAAATTTAACTCCTTATGAGTTTACCTTAACAAATACTTGTGATAGTGAGGCTAGATATCAAATTAATTTAGAAATATTAAACGATTCAACATTTACTGATTTACAGTATATTAAGGAATATTTAAATGAAAAGGATGGTGCTGTGTCAGCTTTAACTTTAGGTAAAAGGCAATTAGTAGAAAAGACATTAGATAATGCCACAAGTGCATATAAGTTAAAGAGTGGGGTGTTAGGTGCAAGGGAAGCTAAGACATTTCATTTTAGATTATGGTTTGATATAAATACTCCTGTAATAGATAGTGTTATTAATAAGGAGTTAAATAGTAAAATAACAGTTATTGCTTCTTATAATGCACCAGTTAATACTAGGAATATGATGATGGAAAGAAATACTAGTACTAATAATTATGCTTTTATGATGGATAGTAAACGTATTATATTTCGTGATAGTTTAGTAGGGGTAGCTGGAGTAGAAGGGATAGATATTAGTTTTAATCAGGATAGGAGTGTTATGGCTTATGTAGATAATAGTAATCCTGATCTTAAAACAACTTATATAGAAGCTAATGGAAAAATTAAGTTTCCTGTAAATAGTTCATCATTGTTTATGAGTGCATCGGTAACTACAATAGAGGGATTAGAGTATGTAGATACTTCCAATGTGGTTAATATGAATAGTATGTTCTTGTTCTGTAGTAGTTTAACTGATTTAGATTTGACTTCGTTTGATACCAGTAAAGTGACAAATATGTTTGCTATGTTTTCAAACTGTAGCAGTTTAACGAGTTTAGATTTAACCTCATTTGATACAAGTCAGGTAACTAATATGGGTAGTATATTTGAAAGATGCCGTGGCTTAAATAGTCTAGATTTAGCCTCATTTGATACCAGTAAGGTAACAAGTATGTGGTATATGTTTTCTGGATGTGAAGGTTTAACAAGTTTAAATTTAACCTCATTTGTTACTTCAAATGTAACAAGTATGACTGGTATGTTTAACGAGTGTGTGGGATTAATAAGTTTGGATTTGTCTAACTTTGATACAGGGAATGTAAAAGAAATGGATAATATGTTTTTGAATTGTAGTGTTTTAACTGATTTAGATGTGACTTCATTCAATACTTCCAAGGTAATAGATATGAGTAATATGTTTAGTTGTTGTGGTAGTTTAACAAGTTTAAATTTAGCTTCGTTTGATACTTCAAATGTGACAGATATGAGTGGGATGTTTGAAAGTTGTATGAGCTTAACAAGTTTAGATTTAACCTCATTTGATACGAGAAATGTAACAGGTATGGGTTCCATGTTTTATAATTGTAGTAGTTTAACAAGTTTAGACTTAACGTCATTCGATACGAGAAATGTAACAAGTATGGATTCCATGTTTTGTAATTGTAGTAGTTTAACAAGT
>CATKEA010000116.1 GCA_949746915.1 uncultured Bacilli bacterium | reverse complement strand
TTATCATTTACATATATATCAATCAACTTTAAAATACAAATATTTTCCATATTATTTAAAGAATTATATAAATTTAAATAAATTGTTTCAGAATCCTTTATTTTTATTTCTTTTTCTAAATAACTATACATAGCTTGATCAATCACTTTATAATTTGTTAAATCTTTGTCTTTAGTTATTTTTAAATTTTCTGATTTAAAATCATTATGTATGGTAAATAGATTTTTATTTGATGTTATACTTTCATAGATTTTATTTTGAATTTTAAAAGTATCTATTTCATTTTTTATACTAGGATTACTCTTCAAAAAGTACCCATATGATATGTCAAGATCTGATACATAGAAATCATAATTACCATAAGTCTTCTGATATTTATAATTATAATAGTTTTTACTATCTTCAGTATCTTTTAACAAGTATTTATTAGCAAGTAATAAATCAGTAAATTCTGTTCCCATATTTGAATATATTTTTGTCCAGACCGAGTTATGCCCTAATAATTTCATTGTTGTTAGATTGTTTCCATCAGTTAGTGAGGTAAAATGATCTAAATTATGATAACGCATAACCATTCCATTATTCGTAATTGGTTTTAAACTAATATTTTTTACTCTAAAATAATCGTCTTTTTGATAATCTTTTTCAATTAATTGTAAATCCTTATATACAGTCGTCAATCTTTTTTGGTCAAAATCTATTCCAAAATATAAAAATGATACTGAGGTTATATTTACAATAGAAATAATTAAAATAGTTATATGAGTATATAATTTCCTTCCGATTAATTTTAATGAAGTAAAGATAACTATCATTGTTAATAACATCATTATTAATAATAGAATAATCAATAATTTATCTTTAGAAATTGTCAAATGATTAATTTGTTCTTGAAATCTTTGATAAAAATGACTAGTTATAAAAATAATACAAAAACTTGAAATAGATGTTAGTAGTCCAACTAATAGTTTTATTTTTAAATCTACTTTATTTTTATTTGTAATCTCTTTATTAAAATATATACATGCTCCAATTAGTAACATAAATATAGCAATGAATCCAAAGCGATATGGAAAAAAAGCATAAGTACCATAATGCCAAATTTTATTAACTGCTTCTATTACATAAGGTATCAAAACAATAAGACAAGTTGGTAGATACCAAGATAAAATTTTTTTGTTTTGTTTATAATTTAGTAAAAGTAACCCAATGGCAACAAAATATAAGGCACTTGATGTAAAGAATGATGTCTTATCAATAATTGGTCCTGCTTTAGAGTTAAGTAATGAACCTGTACTTGATGATAATCTTGAAGATAAACTTATTTCGTTATATGTTGGATAGACAATAAAAAATGATAATAATAAAGCTAAAATAGTTGTTATCCCTAATGCTACAATAGACTTTTTTCTTTCTTCTTTATTCTTGTATACTAAAATATAAATTAAAGAAGCAAAGAAAATAAAAATAACAATCATATATGAAATATAAAAACATAAAATAATAGATATCGTTAACGTTAATATATAAAGAAGAGGACTTTCTAAATCTAAAGTTTTCTTTAAACCTATTAAAATTAAAGGAAACATATAAAGAGCATCCATCCATGGAGTAATTATATACATTGACATTGTATAACCACTAAAACCGTATAATAAAGCTAGTGTTACGCTAAGTAACCATGGTATTTTCTTAAAGTAATATCTAATAAAGTAAAGAGATGTTAAGACTGATGCTAAAACTTTTAATACTATAATTAAGGAAACAGCTAAGTAGATTTTATCTCGATCAAATAAAAACAGAATAAAATTAAAAGGACTAATAATATAATAAGCTAGTATTCCTAAAAAGTTAGCACCACCACTTGTAGAAAAATTAATAAATAAAGAGTTATTCCCAACAAAACTATCATAAAAATGATAATAAAAAGCGGTTATTTGATCATGCATATCACTCCAGATAAGAGAATTATTACCAAATGGAAAAATACCTTTACTAATAAAAAGAACCAAAAATATTCCTAAAACAATAAATGTTCCTAATAAATATGGTCTTACCTTTTTCATTTTATCACTACCCTAACTTTACTAAATTTTTTAAAAAAGTCTTACTTTTTAAATATAGACCTGTATAACTATCATAATAATTATCTAAAAACTCATTAACTTCTTTTTTGATATTATCATGCACTTCCAATTTACTAATTTTACTAATATCAACATAATAAAATAATCTTATTAATTTAACTGTTTTATCATTATATATTTTCTCATTTTGATAACAATTAGAACAAATATATCCGCCACTTTTACTTGAAATAGTAACAATGTTATTACTGCTTCCACAAATACTACAACAATCTATACAAGGAAGCACTCCTAAAAAGTTTAACATTTTCACTTCAATTATATTAGTAATTAGGGAAGGATCATATCCTGCTTCTATTTTGTTTATTCCAGCAATAAAAGTATCGAATATCATCATATCATCACTCTGTTTTAAAACTTGCATGACAAGTTCACCTATATAGGAGAGATAACTGATTTTGTCGATACTTGCTAAAATATTTTTAAATGGATTTATAATATCAACGCCAATTAAAGTTGAAAGACCATTTTCTTTATAGTAAATATGAAAGTATCCATAAGTAAACTTATTGCTGACGCTTCTTAATTTACTTTTTACTCCACGACAGCCCTTAGACATGATACCAAGCATTCCATATTCTTTTGTAAAAACATTTAATATTTTACTTGATTCACTATAATTAGTATCACTTAAAATTATACCTTCTACTTTTACTATCTTCATGTACCTATCTCTTTTCTTTTATTTTTTTATCTAAGTTGTAGTAATTAATATTTCCTGTTTTATTAAACAATTTCCAGAATAATTCGCTCATTATATCACCTCTTAGTAATATAATGGTAAAAAATTACTGTTCTAATTCATCTAAACCTAATTCTTTTAAATATTTTTCGGTATCTCTCCAATTATCTACTGTTTTAACAAATGTTTCTAGGAATACTTTTTTACCAAAGTATTCTTCTAAATCTATTCTCGACTTCTCTCCAATTTTTTTAATAAGACTTCCATTTTTACCAATAATTATTTTTTTTAAGCTATCTCTATCTACAATAATTAAGGCTTGAATATATACTTTTGTTTTTTCTTCACTTAATGTTTCTACTAAACAAGTAATAGAATGTGGAACTTCTTGATTAGTAAAAAGTAAAACTTTTTCTCTGATTATTTCACTTACATAAAATCTAGTTGAAATATTAGTAAATGTATCATCATCAAATATTTTTTGATTATTTGGTAAATATTTTTTAATAGTTTGTTTTAAATCCAAAATATTATCACCCTTTAGGGCTGATATTGGTACTATTTCTTTAAAAGAATAGATATCTTTTAATTTATTTATTTTATCTACTTTATTTAATACTAAAATGATTGGTAAATTTTCATTTTTTAATTTTTCTAGAACGAACATATCCCCTTTACCAACACCACTTTCAACGTCTACTAAAAAGAGTATTAAATCGACGTTATCAGTCATAT
>CATKEA010000115.1 GCA_949746915.1 uncultured Bacilli bacterium | reverse complement strand
TAATCGTAAGATAGCGCTTTTGGGCGAGAATAGCTATGAATGGATTTTGTCTTATTTTGCTGTTGTGGTAAGCTCTAATATCATCGTCCCGCTTGATAAAGAGCTGTCAAGTGAAGAAATCAGCGGTCTGCTGGCACACAGTGACGCGGAAGTTTTAATCTATTCCCATACTTACGGGGATATTGCGGAGGCCATGCTCCGGCAAGGCCGTGTTAGTAAAATTTTTAATATAAGTTTTACAGATGTTAATACTTATATCGAAAATTATATTAATTGTTTAAGTGAACTTGGATTTTATGAAGATGCAGAAAAGGTACTTGTTAGTGGTATTAAAATAAATGTTATTTATGTAGAAGCTAGTAATAGTCAGATTGATGATTTTTTGCTTCGTTTTCCAAATGCTAAACTATTAAAAAAATTAGATAATTTTGTTTTTAATTTTAGTTAAAAAGTCTTTATTGATGTAGTTTTTCATGATATAATTTATGATAGGTATTTAATAGTATAATGGAGGTCTAAGTTATGGAAAACGATGATTTTTCTAAAATTGTTAGAGCATTTGATGATAAAACTGAACCATCATCTAGATTTTTTATGCCAGATAATTTTTATGATGAAAAAGCTAATATTATTAATGACTTTGAGACTGTGAAAAAAGAGCATTTTGTTGGTGATCCTGCTCTTAGGCCTAAGGATAGTAATCCTTCTTTCAATGCCACAAATATTAAGGATAGTTCCATAAATATTGCTGATGTTGATAACAGAGTAAATATTGATACTGGTAATTCTTTTGTTAATAGCAGTAATAATGTTTTTGATGGTGGGGATTCTGTTTTTAATAGATTGGTTAATGGTAGTGGCGGTATTCAAGAAAGTGTTAATTCATTTGATGTTCATGCCATTGATGTAGATAATACTAAAGTTAGTTCTGATGTTTTGAATGATAAAAGTAATGGTATTGATACATCTGAGTTGTTCAATCCAAAATTTTTTGATACTGCTAGTACTGATAATTCTACTTTTGTTTCTAATGATATTTCTAGTTTACCTAGTGATTTAGACGTTTCTTTAAATAATATTTCTACTTCTTATGATGATAATAGTAGTTTAAGTAGTTCTAATACTGAGACAACAACTGGTTCAGAAACTAAAGTAATTTCTAGTAGTGTTAATGACAATAATGGGATTGATGTAAAAACTGTTTTTACAAGTAAAAATAGTACTAATTCTAATGATAACGATATAAATAAAATTTTAAGTAATGCTTTGGGTGTTAATTTTTCAACAGATGATAATACTAATAGTACAACTAATCATGTTTTGTATGAGGATTTGCAACCTGTTAGTTTAGATACTTCTAATAAGATTAATGTTCCTTCTTTAGATTCTAATTTTACTGTATCTGATAATAATAACTTTGTTGACAAGACACTTTCTTCACATAGAGAATTTTCAAGTCTTGATTTAGGAAGAGACATTTCTTATGTTAATAATCAAGATGAAGCTGTTGATGAGGTTTCAGGATTTTCATATAATAATCAGTGGCAAAATATTCCAAAGAGTACTTATAAAGCAGGTGCTGTGAATGTTCCAGTAATTATTGATGATTCTTCATCTTTAAGTGTTAATAATACTGGTCCTAAAGTATTTAGTAAAGTTGTAGAAGATAATAATTATAACGATGTTTCTGTTAATGAACAAGATAATATTATAGACTCAAAAAATGATGTTCAGTCTTGGATTAATCGAATATTAAAAGTAGATAATAGTCCTGTTAAAATAAATTCTGATGGAAGTGTTATAAATAATGTTTCTAATGATGTTATAAATCATAATGTTTCTGATACTAAAGTGAATAGTGAACAAAGTAATTTGGAACTAGATATAGATAAATTTACTAAAAAAGAGGTTGATTATGATTTTTCGGTTAAGGACTTACCCGTACATAAATCAGATTTGTTAGTTACTTTAGAAGAAAAACAAGAAAAGGAAAATAAAATTAGTATTCTAGTTCGTTATGGAGAAGATTTTTGTAGTAAAGATTATATTACAAATCCAGCTATTGGGCGAAGTAATGAGATAAAGCAATTAATTTTGATTTTATTAACACCAGAAAAGTCTGGTATTTTAGTAGGTAAACCTGGTATAGGAAAAACTTCTATCGTTGAAGGGTTAGCTTATCAACTGCAAAGGGATAATGTTCCAGAAGCTTTGAAAGGATATACAATTGTTAATGTTAAAACAGCTTCTTTACTTGGAACTTTACCAAGCGGAGAAACAAGGTTGCAAACTTTAATTGATGAGCTTAAGGATTTAGAGAAAGTTATTTTGTTTATTGATGAAATTCACATGTTAATTGGAGCTACTAATGAATCGGCGCTTGATTTTGCTAATATGTTTAAAGAAGGTTTAGGACGTGGAAAAATTAAGGTAATAGGTGCTACTACTACAGAAGAATATGAGAGATATATTTTACGTGATAAAGCTTTTGTTAGACGTTTTCAGAAAGTTGAAGTTTTGGAACCTAATAGAGAACATACAATAAGAATTTTGATGGGAACACTTCCTAAGATTGAAAAAACAACTAATGCAAAACTTAAATATGATAGTATTATACAAGGGCGTATTATGGGATTCATTGTAGATATTACAAGTGAATATAAGAGAATTTATGGTATTGGTTCTAGATATCCTGATATTTGTTTGACTTTGTTATCACAGGCTTTTTCACAAGCTGTTTTCGATGATAGAAAAGAAGTAAATATTTTTGATATTAGAAATGCTATTGAGAATAGTAAAAATATTTATCCAGATGTTATTAGAAAAGAATTACAGAAATTTGATAAAATGTTTGAAAATGTCATCCGAGAAGAACAGGGACTTCCACCACTTGAGGAGGTACCTTCAAGATTTTAGAAAGAAAAAAAGAACCTATCGAGGCTCTTTTTTGTTTTCTTTATAAAAATCGTATAGTTCTTTAAAACGATTAAAGTGAACCACTTCTCTTTGTCTTAACCATAGTAATGGTCCAATTACATCTGGATCATCAGTTAAATCAATTAAGTTTTCGTATACAGCTCTTGCTTTTTGTTCAGCGGCCATGTCTTCACTTAAGTCTGCTAGTGGATCTCCTGTAGTTGCAAAGTATGCTACTGTAAATGGAACTCCATTAGCATCAGTTGGATATAATGCTAGATTGTGCTCAGCATAGTGAGAATCTAAACCAGCAGCTTTTATTTCTTCAACAGTAGCGTCTTTTAGCAATTGATAAATCATAGTCGAAATCATTTCGATATGAGCAAACTCTTTGGCACACTATAGTTTGAAACTAAATTTTTAACTTGATTTCTAAGTGAAAATTAGATTTTAGATATCTTCCGCCTTTTTCTTTTGTATAGATAATCTCGCTTATTATGCTTGATAATAATTCATTTTGTTGTTTTATTGACAATTCATTCGAGTAATATTTTAAACAATTTTCTAATAGCGGGATAGCTTCTTTCTTTTTATCAAATTTAGCAATTATATTACTATTTGTTGAAAGCTCTTTTTTTCTATTTTCTAGCTCTTTTAATTGGTTATTAAGTGTACTTGTTCGTGAGATGAATAATTCTTTGCTATAAGTGCCTATTTCAACTAATTCACATGCTTTTTCTAACTGTGTATTTATTTTCTTAATTTCGTTTTCTACTATTTCAAGTAAGTTATTGTTTGTTGAAATTTCCTTTTTATATTCGTTTTCGTAGTTATTTATGTAATCTTTGTATTCTTGTAATTTAATTGCTAGCGATTTTATAACTTCATCTAAAATTAGTTTAAGATCACTAGCTACACATTTGCATCGTAATTGACTACAAATTAAAGTATCATCGTGTATTATTATTTTTTGTGTTTTTTCGTTTAAGATTTTTTCATCAAATTCTGTGGTTTTAATATTTAAAATTTTTTTAAGCTCTATCCATTTTTCACTAGGAGGAATTACAAAACGATTTATGTCATTTGAGAACCATCTATCGACTTGATGTTTTGGAATATTCAGTTGTTCTGATATATCTTTAAGACTTAACTCTTTTTTATGTTCTCTTAATAGTAATCTAAGCTTTTCTTTATCAATATCATATTTTTTTCTTTTATGGACATATCCTGATTTTTCTGAATATGGTCTTCTAATCATAGTTTTGCCACAATATCCACATTTTACCAGTCCAGCAAGAGGGTTTTTAAGTTCTTTATCATTTGGTACAGTTTTTACAGACATTTTTTTTAGTTTTTCTTGTGCCATTTTCCAAATATCATCATCGATAATTTTTTTATGAAGTCCTAATGTTAAAGTGTAATCTTCGTTAATCGGTTTCCTCTTTACAATATTTCCATTAACTAATACTTTGACAGTTTTTCTTCTGTTCCAGGTTAGATAACCGTTCAAAACAATACTATTTAAAATATTTCTTATACAGTTAGCAGTCCATTGATTTGCTTTTCTTGGTCTGATATTTAGGAAGTTTAAATAGTGTGCTATGTTAGTAGTTCCCATATTTTCTATTTTTATATTGTATATGCTTCCTATTTTAAATTGATTATTATTATATTTTTGAATTTGCCCTTTTGATGTCCCAAATTTTTTGGCAATTGAAGAAATACTATCATTTTCTTTGACAATATATGTAGTGTTTAATCCGTTTAACCACAAGTCAAAAATTAATCTAACTATTTTTGCTTCATCTTCATTAATTATTAATTTATATCCTTTTTCATTTTGTAATTTTTCTTTATTATACCCATAAGGCAAAATAGAACCTACGTAGCATCCATTTTCTACACTTCTTTTTCTTCCTCTACCTAAAACTTTTTTTGTGTATAGTAAGTATTTTCTTGATTGATATAGACCATCTTCAAAATATGTTAAATCGTCTTCGTTATCTAAATTATAAATTTTAAAAGGTGTTATTATTCTAGTTTTTGTATATTGAAATGATTGAGCTATTATTCCTTGGTCAATAGTATCGCCACGTGCTAATCTTTCTATTTCAAGACATAAAACGCCCTTTATTTTTGGCGATTCAATTAGTGATAAAACTTCTTGAATTACAGGACGATCATAAATTGTATCACCCGATGCGACTTCTCTATATATGTTCTTTTCTGGAATAGGGCATCCAAACATTTTTATAGCCCAATCTTGCAAGTCTTTTTCATGTCTTTGTAGTGTTTTTTCTACTGGTTCATCTTTGTAATATTCCATGTCTTTTCTTGATTTTCTAAGGTATATTATAATTGAGTTTAAAATTTCATTAATATTGGTATTATTATCTATATTTAAGATATTTAATAGTATATTTAAGTTCATTATAGCACTTCCCTTTTATTAGATTTTATGCTATAATCGTATTGAAAAGCT
>CATKEA010000114.1 GCA_949746915.1 uncultured Bacilli bacterium | reverse complement strand
TTATGACAAAGAACATCTCCATGGAAATTTTAGTATTTCCATATTACAGATGTTTTTTATTAAATAAATTTCAATTGACTAAATATAAAAAATATGTTATAATCGTAAGCAAAGTTTTGGGGTGCTTCAAAGATGAAAAAGTTTATGGTTAAATTAGTACTAGTTTTAACTCTTTTTATTGTGCCTAGCAGTAATGTTTTGGCTTTTACTGGAATAGATGCTAGTTTTAGAGCAGATAAAACAGAGATAAGAAAAAATGATAAAATTACTATATTCTTAAAATTAGATAAATTTACTGGGATTAAAAGAGGTATAAATGCCTATAAGGCAACATTAGAATATGATGAAAAAATTTTTGAACGTGTAAATGCCTCAGATTTTGTGTGTCTTAATAATTGGGAACAACTACAATATAATCCAGTAACTAAAGAGTTTATTGCTATAAAAAGAGCTGGTACAACTACAGAAGAAGATGTTGTTAAAGTAACATTAAAAGTAAAAAATAACATTAAAGCTGGAGTAACTACCATAAAAGTCAAAGATATGGTGACTTCCAACGGAACAGCTGATATGAATATTAAAGCTAAAACCATAAAATTAGATGTTATAAAAGTTAACAGTGTTAATAACAATAATAATAATGTTGGAAATACTAATCAAGATAATAATACTAATATTGATAATAATACAACCCCAAACGATCCAATAGTAGATGATAATGATAGTGAAAATAATGATAACACTAATATAGGAACTGAAGAAGAAGATAAATGGAATGACAAAAATCATAATCGTTATGATAAAAAAAGAACTTTTTTCTTATTTAAGATTTTACTTATTCTACTTATAATTATTTTGATAATTTATATAATTTTAAAACAAAATAAAAAATTCAGTGACAAAGACTCTTACTATACATTTATTATCATTTCATTGTTATCACTTGTATTTTTTGAAACAGTAAGTGCTTTTTCATATGATTTCAATAATAAAGGTGAGTTAAATGGTGATGGTCAAGTTAATTACCTAGATGCGAACCTATTAGAATTACATTTAATTAATTTAAAATATCTTCCAAAAGATAAACATAATAATGCTGATATAAGTAGTGATGGAAAACTTACTGTTATGGACTTGTCACTACTAATTCAAAAAATTGAAAATACATTAGATTATACAGTACATTTATCAACTTCAGAACAACAAAATTATTATCCAAAGAAAAATAGTACAGTTACTTTAAAATTCATTGCTGAAGTATCATATGGAGCAAGTGTTGACAAAGTATTAATTAATAATCAAGAATATATAGTTAAGAAAACAAATTTACCTAATGAATATGAAGTAGAAGTACCAACTGAAAACGTTTCAGGAGTTAAAGAATATAAAATTAATAAAGTTATTTTAAATAATAACAAAATTATAAATGCAAATCATATAATTAAAGTTGATGTCTTAAAAGATTCACCAATTATTGAAAACTATCGTGCTGATGAAAACATAGATAGCTCAACTTTCAATATATCTTTTGATGTTAAAGATTTAGACAAAAGTTTAACTAATGCTGTAATAGAAATTGTAGACGATAAAGAAGAAACAATTTATGGTAAAGAACTAGTTGTTGGTACTAATAAAATAGTTGTAAATGTAGAAGAGAAAAAACAATATATAGCTAGAATTTATTTATATTATGATTTAAGTTCTGGTATGATTGATGATGCAACAGATAATACAGGGGTTGTTAATTTTAGTAAAAAATTTCAATTAATTAAAGATTATGAAATAAAAGTATCTGATATTAATACATACAAAGGCGATGTAGAAAGTTTTAAATTTGAAATAATTGATGACATAAAAATAGGTTTTTCTAGCACTAATGCTAGTATTTATACACCAGAACAAGCGAAAATTAATGGAAAATACTATAATATAACAAAAGAAAATGGAAAATATTATGTAATTTATCCAAAAATTACTGATGTAGGAAAGAAAACTTTAAAAATAGAAAGTATAGTTTTATCTAATGGTAAAGAACTAACTATAGATAAAAATAATACAATTCAAGTTTCAATATTAAAAGAAAAACCATCTATTTCAAATGTTGAAGTGACAGAAGATTCTGAAAAAGGAACAATGAACGTAAAAGCATATTTTAAAGATATCCATCATAGTTTAAGCAATATTAAAATAGCTGTTTATAAAAGTAATGATGAATTAATTGATGAAAAATCATTTCCTTTTAATGAATTAAGCCAAACAACAAGTATTGAAAGCATATTTAACGTTCCTGTTGATATAAGATATAAAATTAAAGTCTTTGCATCATATGAATTAGATGAAACTACAATTATTGGTAATGGTTTACTATATGAAAAAACAGTAGAAGCAATTCCTAAAGCATCTATTAAAAATGTTAATAAGCCATCTGTTATAGAAAAAAACACAAAATTTAATATTAGTTATGTTATAGATACTAATCAAGTAAGTGATGTTACAAAAATTAGAGTTAATAATGAAGAATTTAATGTTAAAAAGACAGCAGATAATACATATCAAATTGAACTAACATCCCCAGCTGAAGCAGGAAATTATGAGTTAAATCTTACTAGAATTTATGTTCAAGAAGGAAATAAAGAAATTAAATTAAATCATAAAGCAGTGGTAGAAGTATTAAAAGATGCACCTACTATTTCAAATTATAAAGTAAAAGATAATTATACTGAAAAATCTGTAACATTATCTTTTGATATAAATGACAAAGAACAAGCTTTTGCTAGTGCCAAAATAAGACTAATAAATAGTGAAACAAGTGAACTTGTAAAAGAAATAAACAATTTATCTGTTGGTACTAACAAAATAGATATTAATGTCATAGAAAATGTTAGATACACGTTAGAGATATTAGTTTCATATGACCGTGATACTAAAAAGACTGTTGTAGTTAAAGACAGTGTATTATTAACTAAACCAATCCAACTTATAAAAAACTATCAACTACAACTTACAAACTTAAAGACATATAATTCAAAGAATACAGAAACAATATATTTTACTAAAAATGAAAATATAAAAGTCTCATTTAATAGTACTAACATTAGCATGTTTACTCCAACTGAAGTTATAATAAATGGTAACAACTATGATTTAGGTGAAGAAAATGGTAGTTATTATACAGAAATTCCTTCATATGACCAAAGTGGTGTAAAAAATATAAGTATTGAAAAGATTATTTTAAGTAATGGGAAAGAATTAGAACTTGAAAATAAGTCTATTCAAATAGAAATATTAAAAGACAATCCAACAGTTAACAAATTTAGTTATCAAGAAAATGACGATAATACAGTAAATGTTATATTCGAATTAATAGATAACGAAAATACTATAACAAGTAATAAAATAATTATTAAAGATGAATCAAATAAAATCGTAAAAGAAACTACTATTAATAATGGTAAAAATACTGTAAAATTCATAAAAAATGGTAGTGAAGAGTATTATGTTCAAATAATAGTAAATTACGATTTAGACAATGATCATGCAAATCAAAAAAATGAATATAGTAATGCAATTATTTTAAACGAAACTATAAATGTAGGTATGCGTCAATATGAAATGAAAGATATTGAAAATATTACTTTATACAAAGAAACAAGTACAGGAGTAAATGAAGTATTAAGTGTAAAAGAATCTGATTTAACTGACTTAAGTAAATACTTAGTAAGAGTTGATATGAAAAATATCCCATCATTCTATACTACAATTGATGAATATAAAATTGAAAATAACCAAATAAAATTTGTTCTTGCATACAATAACATAGTTCAATATGTTGGTAATAAAAAACAACATAAATTAGAAGTTGTTTATGGAACATTAGAAAACAATGTCGCTTCTAATAGAAGTTTAGATGATATTATAAAAGCAATTATAGCTAACCCAAGTGGTGAATTTAATTTAGACAAAGACTATGATGCAAGTGGATATGGTGGTAACTCTTTAATTGATTCATCAGTAATATTTAAAGGAAAATTAAATGGTAATGGTCATACTATTAAGGGTCTAACAAAACCATTATTCTATACCTTAAATGGAGCTACAATAGAAAATTTAATTTTAAGCGATGCTAAAGTAAATGGAAATGGTGTTCTTGCTTCAACTATGTCTAGTACTACATTAACTAATGTTCATATAAAAAACTCAACTGTAATAGGTCCAAATGCCAATGGAACAGGAAGCTTAGTTGGTTACGTTGATCAAAATAGCTTGATTGAAAAATGTTCTGCAACTAATGTTGTAGTAGGAAATCAGAAAAGAACAGGTGGATTTATCGGAAGAATATATAACTCTACAATAAGAAATAGTTATGTTCAAGGTAAAGTAAGTTCTAGCAGTGATGGTTCTGGAGGATTTATTGGTGAATCACCATCAGGAGTTGTTGTAGAAAATGTTTATGCTAATGTAATAGTTACATTTGGAAATGGAACATTAGCAGGTATATCAGGTTACTCAAAAAATATTATTTTAAAAAATACATTAAGTTTAGCAACTAATACAAATGACGGAAATGGTTATCGAGTTGTTGGAAGTGGTATTAATAACGCTTCATCAAATAACTATGAGCTTGAAACCTCAAATATGAAAACCCAAGCTAGTCATAATGCTATATCAACAGTTTCACCAGAAGATTTAAAGAAAAAAAGTTTTTACACTGAAAACTTAGGTTGGAGCGAAGAAATCTGGGATTTTAGTAAAGTGGCAAGTGGACAATATCCAACACTTAAAGAGAAAGACCCAAACTATTCAGAAAATATTATTGAAAAACCTAGCAATCAAAATGTTTATATTCCAGAATATAAAAGAATAAAGGGATTAAATAATTATGATGTAAATAGAGAAATAGCATATCATAATATGCATAAATTAATGCCTTTCTATGATGCAAAATTCTATTTAGTAGATGGTAATAAACTAGAAGTTAATCATTTATTAAATACAAAAATTATAAAAGAAATCTTTGCTTATGATGCAGCTGGTAAATTAGTTTTATCATTAAATCAAAATGACCAAAATCGTATTAAAACAATAAGATTATTATTTACAGATGATGAAACAATTACATACAATGTAACATACAAAGAAGATGACAAACAGATTATAACTTATAATATTGAAGAGTTAGGAATCAATTATAATTTTAATAAATACATAGTAAACAAAAATTCTAAAGTATATGAATATATTGTTAATAAAATTAGTACCTATGATTATGTCAATGATTTAGCTGTTTTAACAGATGAAACAGAAGGAAGAAATTATATAGACAATTTTGCTAGAGTTAAAACAAATGCTGAAAACATAGCTATGAATTTATTAGCAAATACTAAGGAATTCAATTTAACAAGTAATAGTCCAATTTTAGAAAAAAAATTAATTCAAGACTTAAAAGCAAATAATACTCTAGAAAAACTAATATATGCATATAATTACTTTGACCGTTTCTATAATATTGAAATTGGTGGTATAAATATGCGTGATATTATATTCTTTGATGGTAAAGTATTTAGTGATAAGTTAAATGTAACAAGTATGACAAAAAACTTACTATTACCAGAAACTAAAAGAGAAACTACTCAAGCATATAATTACTATAATAATTATATTAGAACTCTTACTGGTAAGGATATTTATAGTTTCTTTGATTACTTCATTACAAACTTAACTAATGAAAAATACAAAAAAGATTCTGCAAGTTGGATAATAGATAACTACCAAGGGGTAATCTATGAAGAAGGTGCTCCACGTTATTCTAATATTCGTTATAGGGTATGGGATCATTTAAAGAATAGACAACATATTATTCTATACATATTGTCATATCCAGAAGATGATTTATATGTATTAGGAATACCAACAACTATCTTAGTTGGAAACTTACGTCTATATTTCAGTAATATTGATTCAGTAGACTATGAAACAAAACTTAGAGCCTTAAAGAACTTTGCTTCACTAGCAGTACCATTCTACGATACTATTGCTGGTGTAGTTGAAGAATTACCTGGAAATGGATTTAAAAACGTATCTAATATGAGCCAGATAAGTTATGATAGTACCATAGGTAAAGATTGGTCAAATGATCCAAATGCCGCACCTGCTTTTAAATACTTCTATGAAGCAATGGGACATTGGATTACTAAACCAGCAGGATCAGCAGCATTTGCTAATGGAACTGATATGAATTGGGTAGCTCATCATGCCTTAAGTGATTTCGTTGTATTCTCACATGAAGGAATTCATAATCAAGATGGAAAAATATTCTTAGACGGACGAGGAAGAAGAAGTGGTGCTGGTGCAGAACACTTTACAGATAACTTCTTAACACAACCTTATCCAAATGCCATCAATAGTGTATATGGAGTTGTACCAAATTATACTTATACAAGACCTATAGATAGCACTATGACAACTAATTTAACAAAAGAGAGAATAAATACACTAGCTAATATCGAATCATACTACAAGGGTATGTATGATACATTTGCTTTCTTAGACTATATTGAAGCTATGGCTTTCTTACGATTAACACCAGAAGAGCAATGTAAAATTGCCCAAGTAATTGATAATCAAGCATACTCATGGAAAACAGCAGAAGATTTTAGAAAAATGAACTTAAAAACAATTGAGGATATATGGGATAACCATTTAGTAATAGTAAGAGGAAATAAAGCCTATACAACAGGAAGTTTCTGGTATATAGTTGAAAATACAGCAAGTACTGGAGCAGCTAATAAGGCATTCTTCGTATTAAATGCTTATCAATTACTAGCAGATTTTGGTTATAATGGTTATGTTGCTTATGCAAGTGGACAATATAATGGTAAAAGTGATGCAGAAATCTTAAAAATAATAGCTAATGATGAAAATATTACATGGAAATCATATCAGCTTAATCGCTATAAGAAAGTTGAAGATAAAATAAAAACATTTACAAAAATAGATGTTCAAAAGGCTATTAATACAACCTTAGAGGCTATGCAACTTGATGTAGCATATAATAAACCAATAGATCTTAATAGTAATGCTTCAACTTATATTATAGAGAAGCTTTATATGGATATTTAAAACGTGTTACAGATGATTTTAGATCTTCAATATATGATGAAACACCAAATGTAGTACACGTAACTAGCGCAGAAGATTTGATTGCTAAAGTAAAAAATAATCCAGAAGTAAATATTATTCTTGATAATGACTTAGATTTTTCAAATATTCCTGTAAAAATTTCTGATGATAGTATGTTAAATACTTTTGTTGGTACATTAGATGGAAATAATCATAAAATAACAGGACTAAAAAGAGCATTATTTAATAAATTGGTATTCACATATGTTAAAAATTTAACAATTGAAAATGTTGATGTTACTTGTTTTACTAATAATGCAGGTTCTCTATCTAGAACTATAGACTTTAGTATAATTGAAAATGTTAATTTAAAAAATGTTAATGTAACAGGAACTGTAACAATAGGTGGTTTAGCTGGAACAATAAATAGAACAACAGTATCTAATGTTAAATATGAAGTAAATGTAAGTTCTTCAATTAATAGTGGAACAATAGGTGGTTTATTTGGAGTAGCAACATATTCTTCACTTGAAAATGTTCATGGAGTTAACAGTACAATAACTGGAAATGGAAATATTGGAGGTATAATTGGAAATGCTAATTACATATATAAAATTGATAAAAGTAGTTTCAATGGTTCAGTTGTTAATAGCGGAAACAATGCTGGTGGATTAGTAGGATACTTCCAAAACTCAACAATTAAAAATAGTTATTCATTAGGTAGTGTTAATGGAAATAGTAATGTTGGAGGAATTGCTGGATATATTTCTTCATCAATAATAAATAATACATTCAGTAATGCTAGTGTAAGAGGAAGAAATCTAGCTTCAACAGGTGGACTATTTGGTGCAATTGTTAATGCATCTAATGGTAGAACAGTATCCAATATAAGTAATAATATTTCATTAGGTAAAGTAAATAATGGATATAAATTATACGGAAATGCTACTAAAGAAGTAGTTGAAGGAAATTTTAATAATAACTATGAGTTAATAGAAGCTGTCGGAACAGCAAGTAGTGAAAAAAGTGGAATTTCATTTACTAATAGAATAACTGCAATCAATCGCTCAACTGTAAATAGTAATTTTTATACAAATAATCTAAGATTTAATGCTAATATTTGGAATTTTGTTAATGTCAATGGTGGAGGATTACCAAAATTAAAAAATAGTGATCCAAATAATATAACTAATGCTATGGCAAAAAGAGAAATAGCTAGCTTAAGAGATTTCTTAAATTTAAATAATAGTCCAGATGATGATTATATTTTAACTGCAGATATTGACTTTAATGGATACAGTAATACTAATACAAGTGTTATCATGTCAACATTTACTGGAACAATAGAAGGTAATAATCATACAATTAAAAATCTTAATAACCAATCATTATTTGCAAACTTTAAAGGTAACATTCAAAATTTAAAAATCATAAATTTCACTAATAATAGGGAATCAGAAAATTTTGTTGCCGCATTTGCTAGTCAAACAAATGGAGCAACTTTAAGAAATATAAAATTTGAGAATATTACATTAAATGGAGTTAATAATATTGGAGTAATAGCTGGACAAGATGGAAAAGAAACTGCTACTTCTACTTTTGATAGAATTTCTGTTAAAAATGCTAATGTCAAAGGATCAGGAGTTTATGTTTCAACATTTATAGGTAGAAAATTTGGTGGTTCAATTAAAAATGTTTATGTACAAGGACAACTTGATGTTACTACCACTGAAAATGGTGGAATAGTAGGAGCGAGTCAACAATCAGTTGTAATTGAAAATGTTATTTCTAATGTAAGCATCATAAAAAACAGTAATACTTATAATGGAGCATCTAGAAATTACTACAATGGAGGAATTGTAGGAAATATATATGATGAAACAATGATAAAAAACTCTATTGCAATTGGAAACATGAGTGGTACAACAGGATTCATGCCATATAAATTTACAGGAGCCGAACCATCTAATGTTAATACTAAACTAAATAATTGCTTTGAATACAATGACGCAACAGGATTATCTAGAGTAACAGACAGTTCTAATGGAAAATTAAATAATGCTACAAATAGTGATATTCATAGTAAAGCATTTTATAAAGATAGAATGCATTTTGATGAAAGTATCTGGAATTTAGATACAATATCAGCTAATGGTTATCCAGAATTGCGTTAAGTAATCAAATATAGCAAAAAATATAAAAGTAAATTCAACTAAGTACTGAATTTACTTTTTTAGTGAAAAATTATTAAAAGCTTGAAAAAATTAGTAAAATATGATATAATTTGCAATAATTAAGAGGTGATAGTATGGATAATTTACAAACTGAAATACAAAGAGCAGAAGAAATGCGTAGTAGCGGACAGTATCCTGTTGTAAACTTAAATATATTTGATGCTATTGCATACCTTGAGTTATCAGATTGGACTTTAGAACATGAACAAGATGTTTTAGAAAAGTATACAAAATATTTAGATGATATTAATAATTTATCAAAAACGAAAAAAGAACAATACTTACATGCTATAAAGAAAATTGAAATTCAAAAAAATCATAGTTTAGAACAAGAAGATCCTTATATGCTAACACTATATATGGAAGGTAAAAGACAATATGCTATTGACTATCTATTAAAAAATCAAAAATATCCATTAGATACTTTAACTAGAGAAAAAATAATAGTGTCTCATAAAAAATTATTAGATGGAACATCAAGTCAGAAATATATTAAAAATGATTATCGTCAAGATAATTTAGCTTATGTATGCAAAAGTGGAAGAGGCGATTTACAAATTCATTATTTTAGTTTGCCTTGTGAAGATATAGAAGAATCAATAATGAATTTAACTGTATATTATAATAGCACCATTCATGATAATTATACATTGATTAAACCAACAATAATTCATGGCTTAGTTGGAGCATTACAAGTTTTTAATGATGGTAACACAAGATTTGCTCGCACATTACAAGCTTTGAAAACATACGAACTAACAGAAAGAAATTTAGGATATTATTTTCCAACACCAGCTTTTTATACTAGTGATGCTTACTTTGATTATCGTGAACAATATCGTAATAAAATAGCAGATATTGCCATTAATCCTGACAATGAAAGTTGGAACAATTGGGTTAATTTTAACCTAAACAGAATAGAAGATCAAATTTTCTATATGGATAATAAAGTTAAAAAATTTACAAAAAGTTAATAATATATAAAAAAAGTGGAGTATAAAATCCACTTTTTTAATGAAGAAACAACGGAATAATTACATAATATAATACTATTGATATAATTATTCCAACTGTTAGTTGAACAATGGCATCTTTTCGTTGTTTTCTTTTTATATCAATAGCCCTAGATAATCTACTATCATACAATCTTACCAAGAAATTAACAACTGATATAAAAAGGGCAATATAAGGTAAAGCTAGTATACATGAAAAAATTAATGACTGTGTAAAGTTTTCTTTATATATGAATTTAACCCCTTCAAAATCACTCGTATTAATTGGCAATAAATAAATATCTGTAATACCACTTGGATTAGAACCAATTGAATATTTTGATAATGTTATATAAACGATTGATTTATCTTTATCAACAGACATTATTTTGGAGTTTAGAGATCCAACATCTGCATACTCATAAAATAATAATAGTCCACGTTTTTTAAAAAAATCTTCGTCCATATAATCATCCAGTTTTTTTAATGTATGTTCATAACTTTTTTTATCGGCTTTTTCCTGTTTTAGTATATCTCGCATTGACTGATAATATGTTTTATAATCATCATAAGAACCAATGATAATATACTCGCCATCAATATTCTTATCGAATAATACTGTATTTTTTGCAGAATATCTAAATTTATAATGTCTACCATGATACTCACTATTTGCAAAAATTAGCAATATAATTCCTGCTAAAGATAATATCACTACCATAATAAGCCATACTCTATTAATTTTTGTAATAGCTTTTTTCTTTCTACTCATAAGCCACCTCTATTATACTAGTATATAAACTTAGAATATCACAATATTAGTAAACTAGCAAATAGAATTTATTACTTTTCCTTGTTCTTTACTATTTTGTCAACAAGACCATATTCTAAAGCTTCATTACTATCCATAAAATGATCTCTTTCAGTATCGGCATCAATTTTATTAATATCTTGTCCTGTATTATCAGCAAGTATACTATTTAATTTTTTTCTTAAATTTAGGATTCTTTCCGCAGCAATCTTAATTTCAGTTGCTTGACCTTGTGCACCACCAAGAGGTTGATGAATCATCACCTCAGCATTAGGAAGAATAAGTCTTTTACCTTTAGTCCCACAGGAAAGTAAAAATGCAGCCATACTTGCAGCCATTCCAATACAAATAGTACTAACATCACTTTTAATAAAATTCATAGTATCATAAATAGCCATACCACTAGTAATAGAACCACCTGGAGAATTAATATAAATAGAAATATCATCATGATTTAATGAATCCAAATATAAAAGTTGTGCCACAATGCTGTTAGAAACATTATCATCAATTTCGCCACTAAGTATAATAATACGATTTTTTAATAGTCTAGAAAAAATATCATAACTTCTTTCTCCACCATTTTCTTTATCAACAACTACTGGTACTAAATTCATAAATTATCACCTATAATTATAATAATAAAAATAAAACAATTATATACATAGAATAAAACGTCAAAATATGCTAAAATAACTATATAAGATAATAATAAGCAGGAGGCATATATGAATGAACTAAATATAAACATCTATCAAACAAATATAAAAGTTTCAAAAGGAACTAAATTAATCGATATAGCACAAAACTATCAAGATAGATTTAAAAATAATATTATTATTGCTAAAGTAAATGGAAAATATAAGGAACTTCAAGAACCATTAATAAAAGATTGTACTGTTGAATTTGAGGATTTAACCACCAAAGGTGGGAATAGAGTATATCTAAGTGGTCTTATTTACTTACTTATATATTCATATAAGGAATTATTCGGTCAATCAGAAGATATAAAAGTAAACCATTCAATAGATAAAGGTCTGTATATTGAATCATCAAAAAGCTTGATAGAAGAAGATTTAAGAAATTTAGAAAAGAAAATGCATGAAAATGTAGCTAAAGATCTTCCTATTACTAAACTTAATGTATCAAGAATAGATGCTATAAACTATTTTCAAAGTATAAAAGATGAACCAAAAGTAGGAATAATGAAATACAATACAAATACATATATAACCTTGTATAAACTTGGAAACATGTATAATTATTTTTATACATTGATGCCTAGTTCAACTAAACATTTAGATAAATTTGAATTAACATATCTAAATGACCATGGATTCGTTCTTAGATATTTAACTATCTATATGAAAGATACCATTAAAGAATATGAACATCGTACAAATGTCTTTAATCTTTTTAAAGAAAGTAGTAATTGGGGACGACTAATGAATATAGAAAACGTAGTTGACTTAAATTATCGTGTATCAAATAGTACTATAGAAGAATTAATAAAAATAGATGAAATGATGCAATCTAATCGCCTAATTAATATTGCTAGAAGTATTGCTGAAAAAACTAAAAGACCTAAAATAATTTTAATAGCTGGTCCATCTTCTTCTGGAAAAACAACAACCTGTAATCGTTTAGCACTATGTCTGAAATGTTTTGGAATGTATCCTAAAATGATATCGATGGATGACTTTTTTGTTGAAAGACATGAAACTCCATTAGATGAAGATGGTAAACCAGACTTTGAAAGACTAGAAGCAGTTGATTTGAAATTATTTGAAAAAACTATGATTGCACTATTAAATAAAGAAGAAGTACAAGTCCCAACATTTAACTTTGTTGCTGGAAGTAAAGAATTTAAAAGAAAAATGAAGATAGAAGATAATGAAATTCTTCTAATAGAAGGAATCCATGCCCTAAATCCACAAGTTTTAGCTAATATACCAAAGGAAGATAAAGTAACTATTTATTTATCAGCTTTAACAGAACTAAAAATTGATAATCATACTAGAGTATCCACAACAGATAATCGCTTATTAAGAAGAATAGTTCGTGATAATAGAACCAGAGGTAGTAGTGTTGAAAAAAGCCTTGAAACATGGGCAAAAGTAAGAAATGGTGAAGAAAAGTACATTTTTCCATACCAAGATTGTTCTGACTATACATTTAATACTGCTTTAATTTATGAGCTAGGAGTGCTAAAAACCTATGTAGAACCACTTTTATATTCTGTTGATCCAACCTCACCATATTATAATGAAGCCAAGAGACTAATAGATTTTCTTAAAGTGTTTTTACCAATACCATCAGAAAGAATACCAGAAGATTCTATTTTACGTGAGTTTGTTGGTGGAAGTTGCTATAAAGTATAATTTCTGTTAATTTTACACAAGTTAACGTAATATTATGTCCAAGGTATATACAAATAAAAATTAGATATTATATAATTAAGATGTATTAAAATAAAGGAGAGATAGAATGATTAAAGTTGCAATTAATGGTTTTGGAAGAATAGGTCGTTTAGTTTTCCGTCAAATGGAAGAAGATCCAGGGTATGAAGTAGTTGCTATCAATGATTTAACTGATGCAGAGCAATTAGCATATTTATTAAAATATGATACTAATCATCGAAATTATCGTGAAGATGAAATTTCAAATACTGAAGATTCAATCATTGTCGGTGATAGAAAAATAAAAGTTTATGCAGAAAAAGATCCATCTGTTTTACCATGGGGTAACCTTGGAGTAGATGTTGTTCTTGAATGTACAGGAGCTTTTACAGATAAAGAAAAAGCAATGTCTCATATTAAAGCTGGTGCCAAAAAAGTTATTATTTCAGCTCCAGCAAAAGGGGAGTTAAAAACTATTGTTTATAATGTAAACCATGATACCTTAGATGGTAGTGAAGAAATTATTTCAGCTGCTAGCTGTACTACAAATTGTTTAGCTCCAGTATTAAAAGTTATTGACGATAATTTTCAAGTTATCAAAGGATATATGACAACAGTACATGCATATACTAACGATCAAGCAACACTTGATGTGCCTCATAAAAAAGGTATTAAAGCTAGACGTGGTAGAGCAGCTGCAGCAAACATTATTCCAGCATCAACTGGAGCAGCAAGCGCCATTGGAAAAGTTCTTCCTAATTTAGCTGGAAAATTAGATGGTAGTGCTATGCGTGTGCCAGTTCCAACAGGATCAGTTATCGACTTAACTTTAGAACTAGGTAAAAATGTCACAGTTGAGGAAATAAATAATGCATTTAAACAAAATGTTAATGAAACTTTAAAATTTACAATGGATCCAGTTGTATCTAGTGATATAATTGGTTCACACTGTGGTGCATTAGTAGATGGACTATGCACTAATATCCTAGAAGTAGAAGGAAAACAACTAGTTAAAATTGTTGCATGGTATGACAATGAGATGGGATATTCTACTCAAATGGTAAGAACTGCCAAATATTTAATGTCGAAATAGATAAAAATATAAAAAAAACATCAAAAAAGCTTCAAAATATAACGAATTTGAAGCTTTTTTACTTCCATTTTTGAGTATTCTGTGATACCCTATACGTAGGTGATGGGGAAATGTTAAGTTTAAAGGATTATATCCAAGATGATGATATGTTAAGAGATTTAGAAACAGAGATAATTCATGATACTATTAGAATCAGAGAAGAGTCTGGGGTCTCACAAAAAAACTTAGCTAAAGCAAGTGGATTATACCAATCTGCAATAGCTAGAATGGAAAAAAATACACATTCTCCTTCTTTAGCAACCATTTTAAAAGTATTAGTCCCAATGGGATATACATTAAGAGTAGAAAAATTGGAAAATGAAGAAGAACCAACAGAAGAAATATTAGTTAAAAACTAAATATCGTATTACAAAAAAGACATATTTATTAAAATAAGTTTTTTTTTGTCTTAAAAATTGATATAATACTATTTAGTACTTAATGATGATATAAAGGAGAAAGATATACATGAAGAAAACTATTAAGGATTTAAATATAAAAAATAAAAAAGTACTTATTAGGTGTGACTTTAATGTGCCAATAAAAGATGGAAAAATAATCGATGATAATCGTATAGTTGAAAGCTTACCAACGATTAATTATGCAATAAGCCAGAATGCTAAAGTAATTTTATTTTCTCACTTAGGGCGTGTAAAAGAAGCAAACGATTTATCAAAGAATGATTTATCTCCAGTTGCTATAAGACTTAGTGAATTGTTAGATAAAGAAGTTATTTTCATAAATAAGACTCGTGGAAAGGCACTTGAAGAAGCTGTTAAAAATATGCAATCAGGTGATGTTCTTTTAGTTCAAAATACAAGATATGAAGATTTAGAAGATAAAAAAGAAAGCTCAAATAATGAAGCTCTTGCTAAATACTGGGCTAGTCTTGGCGATGTATTTATAAATGATGCTTTTGGAACAATACATCGTGCTCACGCTTCTAATGTTGGTCTTGCTAGTAATTTAGAAAATGGTGTTGGACTTTTAGTTGAAAAAGAATTACTAAATTTAGGAAAATTAGATGAACCAGAAAGACCATATGTTGTAATATTAGGAGGAGCTAAAGTATCTGATAAAATAGGAGTCATAGAAAATCTTGTTAATAAAGCTGATAATATTTTAATTGGTGGAGGAATGGTTTTTACATTTCTTAAAGCCCAAGGAATAAACGTTGGAAAGAGTTTAATAGATGAGGATAATCTTGAATTTTGTAAAGAAATTTTAGCTAAATCAGCTTCCAAAATTGTTTTACCAGTAGATATTCATGTTGCTGAAGAATTTAATGATTCATCATTTAGTCATATAGCAGACATATCAGAAATTTCTAATGAAGAAATAGGAATGGATATTGGACCAGATACAATCGAAAAATGGAAACATATATTACAATCAGCCAAAACTATTGTATGGAATGGTCCTTTGGGGGTATATGAAATGCCAAAATATCGTACAGGAACATCAAAAATATTAGAAATAATATCATCATCAAATGCTCATACTGTTTTAGGTGGGGGAGACATTGTAGCAGCAGCTAGTGAAGCAGGATATAAAGAAAAAGTTTCTCATGCTTCAACTGGAGGAGGAGCAACACTTGAATATTTAGAAGGAAAAACTTTACCAGGTTTAGATATAATTTCAAAGAGGGATTAATAATGATTACATCACTATATAAAGCTAATCCATTTGATGATGAACTTTTTAAAAAAATTGCAGATTATGCCAGTAGAACTAATAATCAAAATCTTATAAATTATTATCAAAATATTAGAATATCATATAATGAAGCAGAGTATCAAAAAGCTAAAATGGAAGACAATTATTATAACGAAACCTTTTTTTTGATAGAAGATAATGATATAACAGGAGCTTCCTTTATCGAGGGATATAAAGATGAGAAAAAATATTCTTTAAGTTTTTCTACTTTATCAGATAAAAATATGTCAAATCAAACTTTATTATCATTATCAACAGCTTATGCTATTGATGAATTAGAAGCTAGCTTTATTAGTATTACAATTAAAAATAAAGATAATCAATTAATAAAATTTGCAATTAATAATAACTATGAAATAATAGATAAAAATACTGAACATACAGAGCTTGTAAGAGAAGAAAGCTTTAAAAAATAGGAGGGCATATGAAAGATTTAAAAAAAGATGGAATAATATTAGGAATAATTACAGCAGTTGTATTATTTCTAATTTTAAAAGATGATTTTTCTAATGTTGTAGAGCTCCTAATAAAAGCTAACTTAATATGGATTTTGGCAGCTATATTGATGGAAACATTAACTATAACTTTCCAAGCCTTATCTTTTTATCAGATTGTAAAAAGTTATAAATCAAATTATCGTTTTTCTAGTGTTTTAAAGCTGATGATAGTAACTAAGTTTTTTAATGGAATAACTCCGTTTTCAACAGGAGGACAACCATTACAAGTATACATGTTAAAAAAGGAAGGTATTAGAGTTACAAAAGCCACTAATATGATTATTCAAAATTTTATTTTATATCAAATGGCCTTAGTAACTTATGGTATAATTGCAATTGGCTTAAATTATAAGTTTCATTTATTTAGTAAAGTTCCTGTTTTAAGAAGATTAATTCTTTTAGGATTTACAATAAACACAGCCATAGTTATCTTATTAGCAGTTATCAGTTTTAGCAATAAATTTAACAAGTTTTGTGTTAATAAGGGAATTTTATTATTAGAAAAATTACATATTGTTAAAGATCGAAAAAAACAAGAAGAAAAATGGGAAGAAAAGTGCAATGATTTTCATGAAGGTGCGACTTATTTAATAAACAATAAAATGTTATGTTTCAAAGGATATTTATATAACTTAGTATCACTTACAGCTAACTATATAACACCATTATTTATCATTTGGGCATTGACCAATTCTACTAATATAGCAAATATTAATCCAATGACAACTATTGTATCTAGCGCATACATTTTAATAATTGGTTCTTTTGTACCGATTCCGGGTGCTAGCGGTGGAATTGAGTATGGATATATGAGATTTTTTGGCAATTTTATATCAGGAACTCTACTTACAGCATCATTACTAATATGGCGCTTTGTAACATATTATTTACCAATGGTTATAGGTGGAATCATTTTTAGTACACACCTACGTAAAGGGGAGAGTAAACTATGAGAATTGGATTATTTACAGATACATATCCACCATTCATAAATGGTGTTTCAACTAGTGTATCCATGTTAAAAAAAGCTTTAGAAAAAAAGGGACATGAAGTATATGTTGTTACAGTTAATCCAGAAAATATGAAATATGTATATAATGAAGAAGAACATGTTATAAGAATCCCTGGTGTTCCAATCGGAATATATGATTATCGTTTAACAGGGATTTACCCATTAAAGGCCATCAATACTGTTAAGGGTTGGAATTTAGATATAATTCATTCTAATACTGAGTTTGGTATTGGAACATTTGCAAGACTTATAGCAAAGCAATTAAATATTCCGTTAGTTCACACATACCATACAATGTATGAAGATTATATCCATTATATTACTAAGGGATACTTTGATAAATCAAGTAAAAAGATTGTTGAATACCTAACACTATTCTATTGTGATAAAACAGCAAGTGAATTAATTGTACCAACAAAAAAAACCTATGACTTATTTATAAAAAAATATAAAATAGATAAAAATATTCATATTGTTCCAACTGGTATTGAAATAGATAGATTTTATGATGAAAACATTGATAATGATAAATTACTATCATTAAAGAAAAGTTTAAAAATAGATAAAGATGATTTTGTAACCGTATTTGTTGGAAGATTAGCTGAAGAAAAGAATGTAACCTATCTCTTAGATGTTCACAAAGACCTAATGAAAGAATATAAAGACATTAAATTCGTAATAGTTGGTGATGGTCCTGACTTTGATAAATATGCTAATCTTATAAAAGAAAATAACATGGAAGATTTTGTAATTTTAACAGGTAAAGTACCTTGGGATGAAATACCATATTATTATCATCTTGCTAATGTTTTTTTAACAGCATCGATAACAGAAACACAAGGATTAACCGTAATTGAAGCAATGGCATCTGGAGTACCACCAATATGTATAAAAGATGAAAGTTTTATAAACACTGTTATAGATGGATTAAATGGCCGTATTTTCACTACTAAAGAAGAATGTAAAGAAGCCATATTGACCTATTATAATGATCGAGAGCTATTAAAGAAAGTTTCAAAACAAGCACGTATTAATTCAGAAGCTTATTCATCTGCAACTTTTGCTGAAGCTATTTTAAATGTCTATAATTATGCTATTAGTCATAAAGAAAACCAATTAGGACTTTTTGGTAAAATAGCAGGTAAAGTTACTAAAGGAGATAAAGAATGAAATTAATAGTAGCTAATCATAAAATGAATTTAACATTGCCAGAAGTGCTTGATTACAAACATAAAATAGAGGAAATAAATACTAGTAAAATAAAACTTGTTATTTGCCCATCTTATCCTTATTTAGTTGAGTTAAATAGCAATAACTATTACCTAGGTAGCCAAAATGTTGGCATATTAGATAATGGAGCTCTAACAGGTGAGATATCAGCTAAACAATTAAGTTTTTTACATGTTTCCTATGTTATTGTTGGTCATTCAGAAAGAAGAACTATTTTAAAAGAAAATAATAGTGACATTCAAAAGAAAATAGAACATGTCTTAAAAACTGGAATGCATGTTATTCTATGTATTGGAGAAAATCAAGAGGAAAAAGACAAGGGAAAAACCAAAAAAGTATTAAAAGAAAATTTGGAAATTTTAAAGAATATATCAGCTAATCAACTAGGAAAAGTAATAATTGCTTATGAACCTATTTGGGCAATTGGAACAGGTGTTATTCCAACTAATGATGAAATTTATGAAATAACCGAATATATAAAAAACTTAATATATGATAAATATGATGTTGATATAAAAGTACTATATGGTGGTAGTGTAAGTCCAGATAATATAGTTGAACTAGAAAAAATAAGAAATATTGATGGATATTTAATAGGAGGTTCATCTCTTAATCCTAAGAAAATGTCTGATATTATTAATAAAGTGAGGTAATGGCTATGCATTTAAATATTTTCGATGATGCCTCTATCTGGATAAGAGAAGCATTTGATAAATTAAAAAATATTGTTGATAAAAACTTCGATAATCCAATTTTTTGGATATTTATGATAGCTATACTATTTGGAATAGTATGCTATGGAATTCAAGCTTTAAATAATGATTAGAAAACATATTAGATAAATATATTTAAATACTATCAAATGATAGTGTTTTTATTTTAAGTAAAAAAGTGTCAATATTTAACATAATTCGACAACATTTGACAATACTTGTCAATATATGCTGTATCAATTTGGAAGTATTTGTTGTATAATTATACTTGCGTGGTAATAGTTGTTAGAAGTACGAAAAGGAGAGAAGATGAAAAATATACGTGTACTTATGATTGATGATAGTAAAGAATTAATTACTATGGTTAAGGAGTACTTTAGCAGTAATAACACCAGCATTGAATTATCTTTAGAAGCATATGATGGCGAAGAGGGAATAAAGATAATCAGAGAAAGAAAAAATGATTATGATGTCATTATTTTAGACTTAATAAT
>CATKEA010000113.1 GCA_949746915.1 uncultured Bacilli bacterium | reverse complement strand
ATACAATCTTTCATTTTCTATTTTACAAATTATTTACATAAAAATATCTAGGTAAGAACACCTAGATATTTTTATAATAAATTTTCTAAATACTCGTTTATTTCTTGGTCCTTTGAGTTTTTCAAAAGATAATCTATAAATGGTTTGTGGCTTATCGTATCCTTTAGAAAGTCTTGATTTATGTCCTTTATAATCGTTAACATATCTTTAGTAGTTATACTTTTTATTTCATCTAAAATCTTCTTATTTCTTTGTTCTGGATCTTTTCTTTCTTTTGGATAACCTCCACCAAATTCTTCTTCAAATAACTTGCTAAAAATATTACATAGGTTTAACTCACTACCCCATCCAAAACCTTTAGCATATGGTATAGATATAGCATTACCATTATTTATTTGACCAAAAAGGTAGGCATCAGTTGGGTCTACTACTAAACCACATAATACATTAGGAAAACTGTTTAAAGCAAGCATTGCACCTTCTCCTGTACCACAACCAGTTACAATAAAGTCGACAGCTTTGGTATTTAATAAAAGAGCGGCCATTAATCCAAGTTGCACATATGTCAACTGATGTTCATTTTCTTTTCCTGTCATTCCTAAATTTACTACTTCATGTTTCTTTTTAGTAGCTTCTTTCTTTAACATCTCATAAATAATGTCATTCTTTGTTGCTTGACTGTTTTCATTTAATAATGCTATTTTCATAATTTATCTCCTATTCTACTGTAACACTTTTAGCTAAATTTCTTGGCTTATCAATATCACATCCACGTAATTTTGCTGTTTCATATGCTAATAATTGAAATGGAATAATCATAAGAATTGGTTCTATTAAATCATTTACTTTAGGTACTACTATTAAATTAGTATCACTATCTAGTGATTTTGTAATTTCCTCTGTTGTTATTATTGTGATATTAGCTCCTCTTGATTTAGTTTCCTTTATATTACTCATAGTTTTTTCTAATATATCTTCATTACTGATAACTCCAATTACTGGTGTATTTTCTTCTATAAGAGAAATAGTTCCATGTTTTAGTTCTCCAGCAGCATAAGATTCACTGTGAATATATGAAATTTCTTTCATTTTTAAAGATGCTTCTAGTGCTATATAATAATCTATTCCACGTCCAATAAAATACATATCATCGTTCTTATATATTGACTCAGCTATCTTATAGTAATCTTTTCTTTCAATTAATTCTTTAATCATTTTTGGTAATTCTTTTATCTCATTTAGTAATTGTTCTTCTTCAGCTAGTTCTTTTCTTATTTTCTTAGATTTATATACTAGCATTATAAGTACTACTAACTGCGATAAATAAGCTTTAGTTGTTGCTACTGCTACTTCTATTCCTGCTTTTGTGTATAAAACCTGACTTGTTTCTCTAGCAATAGATGATTCTTTAACGTTAACTATTCCAAGTGTTTTAGCGCCTTTTTTGTTGGCTAATTTTACTGCTGCTAAAGTATCTGCTGTTTCTCCTGACTGAGAAATTGCAATTACTAAAGTATCTTTATTAGTAAATTGTTTTTGATAGCGATACTCACTAGCTAGTTGGACATTTACGGGAATATCTAAATACTTTTCAATTAAATTTTTTCCTAATAGTCCAACATTGTACGCACTTCCACATGAAATTATTTCTACTTTTTTATAAGATGTAATATCAGGGATTTCATCTAAATGTTCTAAATAATAGTTAAAGGTGTTTTTTACAACTGTATCTTCTTCGTGTATTTCTTTTAACATAAAATGTTCAAAATCACCTTTATCAATTTGTTCTACACCACTTTCAAAAACTTTTACTTCATAATTTATTGTTTCTAAGTTTTGATTATATACAGTTAAACTATTTTCTGTTATCTTAGCAAATTCTAAATCTTCTAAAGTTATGTAACGGTTGGTTTCTTTCAAAATAGCTGGTACATCACTTGCAATAAAATATCCATCTTTAGCAAGAGCAATAATTAGTGGACTATCCTTCTTTATTGCATAAAGATTATTATCACCTTCTATAAGCATTCCGATTGCATAACTACCACGAGCAATCTTTTGAAAAGCAAGTATTGCTTCAAAGACATCTTTTTTGTCATTATATAATTTATTTAATAGGGCAGCTGCAACTTCTGTATCTGTTTCTGTTTTAAACTTTATTCCTAATTCCTGTAATTTGTCTTTTAGTTCTAGGTAATTTTCAATTATTCCGTTATGAACTATTGTCACTTTATCAATTTTATGAGGATGGGCATTATTATCACTTGGTTCCCCATGTGTTGCCCATCTAGTATGAGTTATTGCTAAAGTTGTTTCACTTTCTTCTAAATTATCTTTTAGATTACTAATTCTGCCTTTCTTTTTAACTATATTTATTTGATTATCTTTTAGATATGCAATTCCAGAAGAATCATATCCTCTATATTCTAAGTTTTCTAAACAACTAAGTATTTTAGTTAGTTTTTCTTTTTTTCCAATATAACCTACAATACCACACATATATATGTACTCCTTTAATATTTTTGTGTTTAATTATTTTTTTGTCATAATTTTGATTTTATGGTTTGTAAATAATTTATCGAATCCACATATCCGTAGTAGTATCCGCCGAAATTTTCGATAACTACTATCCTCGTCACCTTTTAAGGTCTGGCGCTAGTAATAGTTTCCTTTCTTATTATCTATTACTTTATATACATAGTATAAGCAAATATCAAAAAAATGTCAAAGTTCTAACGTGGCGTAAAGTGGATAATGATCACTAAAGTCATCATAGTATTTATAATCGATTATCCCAAATTCCTTTAGTTTAAACTCTTTAGAGATAAAAATATGATCAATTGCAATATCTTTATTTGAATATT
>CATKEA010000112.1 GCA_949746915.1 uncultured Bacilli bacterium | reverse complement strand
TCTTTTAATTTTTCGTCTAAAAAATTTAATCCTTCAATATCATGTTTTATTTCAAATGGTTCTTCAATTACTTCTCCTGCAATACTTAATATAGCTACTGTACTTTTACCTTTTGAAACATCAATTCCAACTCCATACTTCATTTTCTTTTCCTTCCTATTCTTTTTAATTATGATTGGTTCCAACTCCTCAGCATATCCTCATTTTGGTTCTTGACACGAGAATTATTTCAATCTCAACTTGCTTAATCGAATATATTATGTGAAGGTTGGATAACACTTTTTTTGACGAGAACTTTATCTCTAAAAGAGCTACGTTATCCAATCACTTCAATTATAAATAAAAAGAAGTGTAATATTCAATCACATTTCTGTAATTAATTATTACACTTTTATAGTACCAAAAAAGCTTATATTTTGTATAAGCTATGCTGTTAGTGTTAAGACAACTCGGAAACCAATGTACTCAACAATTGAACCAGTGTGATGTCCAAAGGCAAACAGACCTGACTCTGTACCATGATCGTAGGCACCCCCGCGAAGGAACCAAGGAGGCACGTGGTAAACGAAGTGTGCGTGGTCGGCGTACCATGAGCTTATTTGTCTTGTTAGGTTATTAGCATAAATTAAACTCTTAAATGGGCCCATCTCAAATGTCGCATCTCCAAACTGGCCTCTAGTATACTCAGAATAGCTCGTTCCATATGCATACTTATCATAATACTTTTCTTCTGGCCATGAATATCCAGAAGCTAAGCTTCCGCCTTCTCCATAACCTCCAGGAAATCCTGAATTAAAACTAGCATTTCTTCCACTTAATGGCTTTCCACTTTGATCTGTCATTACTCCCATGACGTATTCCCAGGCTCCTCCTGACATATCATAAATTCCTGATATATTTCCAGTTGTACTAGCTAAATATCCTGTTTCGGTATTATAGGGCTGTGTTATATCAGAGGTAGTTCCATATTTATTACATTCTCTATTATCATCTGTCCATCCACAAGTTGGTTCTTTAACTGATGAATATCCTGTTATAAAGCTACTATTATTATTGTTTCTAACACTAGTTTCTGATCCATATTTTGAATGCTGTAAATATGCAACTGCTCCCCATTCACTATTCTTCATCATATGGCTATCTAGGGTTCTTTGATAATAATAACTTGTATAAAAAGCATTTCCTACTTGAATATTTCTC
>CATKEA010000111.1 GCA_949746915.1 uncultured Bacilli bacterium | reverse complement strand
TTTTATTTATAAGTTATTTATGATAAAATTGTAGATATATGATTAGGAGAATAGATATGGATGGTTATATGAGTAATGAAAATTTAATAAAAAATAAATATAAAAAGAAATTTATTATTCCAATGTTTTTTGTGTTTGCTGTTTTAGTGATAGTTGGAGTAAGTTATGCTTTATGGCAGTTGACATTTACACAAACAGGAACAAATGTAATAACAACTGGATGCTTAAAATTAATATTATCTGATGATACTGATGCGATTAATTTGACAGATGCAACACCAATAAGCGATGAAGATGGTAAAAAGTTAGTTCCATATACATTTACACTTGAAAATATGTGTACAACAGAAACAGCTTATGTAATTAATTTAGAAACACTAAGTAATGGGGACAAAATCTTAGCTGATAATTATATAAGAGCGACTTTAACAGATGAAAATAATGAGTTGTTTTTTGATAATTTATTAGAAACTCATGTAAATGAAGAAAAAGTAATAGAAGAGGCAAGTATTGCTTATAAACTATATCAAGGAAAACTTGGTAATAAAGAGAATGTATCATTCAATTTAAGATTGTGGATGGATGAAGAAACACCAGCAATAGATGAAGTAATGAGTGCTACATGGCAAGGAAAGATTACTGTTACTGCTACATATATCCCACCAGTTAGTAGTAGCAGTGAGTTACCTATTATTCAAGCATTAAGTGCTGATGGTACATATGAGGGTGAGTTTTGGAATCCAGTTTATTCTCAAAAAATAGCAGATATTATTATTGAAGATACAATTCATGAGGTAGATAATGTTATTGAGTCTTGGAATGTAGCAGAGGATAAAACTGATCCTAGTAAAAGAGTTATGGCACATTTAGTACGAAAAATGGACAGTTATCTTGGGCAAATTGAAACTCCTACTCAATATTATGTATTGTATTTACAAGGAGAAGGTGGAATTAAAGCTAATAAGAACAGTACGCATTTATTTAGTGGATTTATAATGCTAGAAAATATAATTGGTTTAGAGTATTTTGATACTTCCGATGTTGTAAATATGTCTAATATGTTTGCAGGATGTCAGCATTTAGAAAGACTAAGCTTAGATACTTTTAACACAAGTAAAGTAACTGATATGTTTAATATGTTTTACGCATGTACTAGTTTGACTTCATTAGACTTAAAAATGTTTGATACTTCGCAAGTAGAGATTATGAATTTTATGTTTAGAGATTGTATAAATCTGGTGACTTTAGATTTGACTAATTTTGATTTTGCAAATAATGTTGATGGTATGTTTTATGATTGTGGTAAGTTAAATACATCTTTTATCGTTTCATCTTCTAGAATAACGAACTATACTAGCATGTTTGAGAATGCAGCAACAGAGGATGGAGCTCAAATTGTAGTAAATTTTTTACCTCAAACAGAAACCTTGGCTGATTTTTTGATTTCGACTAAGTCAATTAATTCTAATGTAATAAAAGGAGATGTTTTATTATAAGTTTGAATAAGTAAATAAAAGTATTTTTTGACTTAGTATAATTTATTTGAAGCATTTTTATTTAGTGAAAGTGGATAGAAAATTATATGATAAAGGTTATAGGTAATTAAGTGTTTATTATTAGAAGTGATATAATATTGCTTCTTTTTCTTTGCTTTTTTAAAAGAACTTTAATATAATAAGTAAAAGGAGAGATATTATGAAAATTTTATCGGTTAATGCTGGGTCTTCATCTTTAAAGTTTCGTTTATATGAGATGCCAGAAGAAAAAGTATTAATGAAAGGAATGTTTGAAAGAATAGGCTTGAAAGATAGCAATTATAGTATTCGTATTG
Organism: uncultured Bacilli bacterium; assembly: GCA_949746915.1. GTDB lineage: Bacteria > Bacillota_I > Bacilli_A > RF39 > UBA660 > CATKEA01. The sequence continues at coordinate 17,398 of CATKEA010000111.1, read as the reverse complement.
GGGAAGAAAAAGTTCAAAAGTCTGCTATTTTAAATAATCATGGTGATGCAGTTAGGATTTTGCTTGATGAATTACTGGGAAATGGTTTAATAAAGTCACTTGATGAAATTAGTGCTATAGGTCATCGTGTTGTACATGGTGGTAATAAATATTCAAAGAGTGTTGTAATAACTGAGCGTGTTATGAAGGAATTAGATGAAATAAGTGAGCTTGCTCCACTTCATAATCCAGCACATTTGATGGGAATGCGTGCATTTAAAGAAGCTGTTCCTAATGCTTTAATGGTGGCATGTTTTGATACAGCATTTCATCAAACTATGGATGATGCTACCTTTTTATATCCAGTACCTTACGAATGGTATGTCAAATATAATGTACGTAAATATGGGTTTCATGGACTTAGTCATCAATATGTTACAAGTAAAATGTGCGAATTACTTGGAAAATCACAAGTTAATTTAATTATTTGTCATATAGGTAATGGTGCTAGTATTACAGCGGTTAAAGAAAATAAATGTATAGATACTTCAATGGGATTTACTCCAAATGCTGGAATTATGATGGGAACTAGATGTGGTGATATTGATTATAGTATTATTGATTATATAATGAAAAAAACAGGTTTATCTGTTTTAGAAATGGATAATATTTTTAATAAAGAAAGTGGCCTTCAAGGAATAGCTGGTATGTCAGATCTTAGAGATTTAGATAGAGCATTTGATTCAAAAGAACAAAAAGCTGTTTTAGCATTTGACATGTATACAAATAAAATAGTTGATTATATAGCTAGATATTATGTTAAAATAGGTGGAAAAATAGATGCTATTTGTTTTACTGCAGGTGGTGGAGAAAATGATGATATTATAAGAAGCGAAACACTTAAGAAGTTATATCCACTTGGTATTTATTTAGATGATGCTAAAAATAAAGAGACAATTGTTAGAAAAGGAAAAGAAGGTATAATTACAACAAAAGAGTCAAGTATTCCAGTATATGTGGTTGCAACTGATGAAGAACTTATGATAGCTAGAGATACTTTTAAAGTAAAAGAGAGTCTTTAATATTAAAAATTTAAACAAGCTATTAGCTTGTTTTTTGTTGATATTTTTTTTTCTCTATGTTAAAATGCTTATGATTTAAACGAGGTGGTAATTGTGAAAAGTTTAAAAGAGTTTAGTGCATTATGGGTTTTTGTTAAAGAATATAAATGGAAGTTTATATTGATAATTATTATTTTTATTATGACTGGAGTATCAGAAGTTTTTACAGGATATTTAAATGGTGCGGCAATAGAAGCAATAACTAATATGAATATAAAAATGGCTTTAATTTATTTAGGTACTTATTTAATATTAGCATTGATTATTGACTCAATTATTAAAACAATTGGATCATCTCTTTTAGTTAAAATTGAAAATATTTTGACTAGAAAGCTTTGTTATTATACTTATAAAAAATCGCTTGATTTACCTGCTTTGGCATTTGAAGAAAAATCATCTGGTGAAATAATAAATAGAATTATAAATGATGCTGAATCACTTAGTTTTTCATTTGCACCCTTGCTATCTATGTTAACTTCTATACTTACATCGGCTGTTATATTAGTTTATATTTTTATTAATTCTTGGATTATTGGGTTAGAACTTATTCTTTTTATATTTATTTTGTATGTTTTATTACGTAAGTACAATCCATTATTAAAGCAAGCTCATAGAGATAGGAAAGATTATAATGATAAGATTACTTCGTTAGTTACAGAATCAGTTAGAGGTATTAGAGAAATTAAAACGTTAGGAATAAAATATAGTATTCTTAGTGATTCTATTTCTATAATAAAAGATCTTTTTAATAAATCTTTATATGAAATTAATATTAGGAAAAAATTTAATATATTTACAAGTGCTTTAAAAGCTATTATGGAAGTTAGTATTTTTATTACTTGTGTTATTTTAATGTATTATAAGCAGATTAATTTAACCTTTTTTGTTGCAATGACTTATTATGTTTATCGATATGTTTGGTTGATAGAAGAGGTAAATAGTTTTTCGCAGACTTATCAGAAAGTTACTGTTGCAATTGGTAGAGTTAATGAAATATTGCAAAATAAACTGTATGAAGATGAAAAGTTTGGTACTTGTAGTTTAGATAATCCAGTAGGAATAATTGAATTTAAGGATGTTTTTTTTAATTATCCGAATGAAGAAAAGACTTTAAGTGGTTTTAATTTAGTAATAGAGCCAAATAAGAAAATAGCTATAGTTGGTAAATCTGGGCAAGGAAAAACAACTTTATTTAATCTTATAACAAGGATATTTGATCCTAGTGAAGGTCAAATTTTGTTAGATGGGATTGATATTAAAGATTTAACAGAGGATAGTCTTCGTAAGAATATTTCAATTATTAGACAGGAACCATTTATTTTTAACAGATCAATAATGGATAATTTTAAATTACTTGATTCTAATCTTACAGAAAAGGAAATTAAAAAATATATTAAAATGGCTTATTTGGATGAATATATTTCTACACTTCCAGATAAATATAATACAGTTTTAGGTGAAGGTGGAGTTAATTTATCAGGTGGACAAAAACAAAGATTGTCAATTGCTAGAACTTTAGCTAAGAAAAGTAAAGTTATCTTATTTGATGAAGCAACAAGTTCTTTAGATAATCAGTCTCAGGAGTATATAAAGAAATCTATTGATGAGCTTGCAGATGATCATACAGTTATTATTGTTGCTCATAGATTATCTACTATAATAGATGCTGATATTATTCATGTTGTTGATAAAGGTAAAATAGTAGCATCAGGTACACATAAGCAATTACTTAAAAATAGTGAAATTTATCAAAAATTATATGAAACGGAATCTTTATGAAGTATTAATAGTAGTTATTTGATATGAAATTTGTTACAGTTAGTTAAATTTTGGTATATATTGATAATAAATAATGTCTTGGCTGGCTAGTAATAACTTGAATGAGGACATACAAATGATGTCTTTTTCTTGTGAAAATTTAAAAGTAATAGTATAATATATATGACGAAAAGAGGGATATTAATGAAAATAATTTCGATTAATGCAGGAAGTAGTTCTTTAAAGTTTAGTTTATTTGATATGGATAATGAGAAACTGATTGCTTCTGGTTATTTTGAGAGAGTTGGAATAGAGAATTCTTTTTATACAATTAAGTATAATGGTGAAAAAATACGAGAGGATGTTGAAATGCCTGATTGTAAAGTGGCAGTTGGGATTCTTTTAGATCGACTTGTTACTTTAGGAATACTTGAATCAATTGATGAAATTCAAGGAGTAGGACATCGTATTGTTAGTGGAGGAGAAAAGTATACTAAATCAGTAATAATAACAGATAAAGTTATTCAAGATTTGGTAGATTTGAAAGATTTTGCACCACTTCATAATCCAGCACATGTTTTAGCAATTAAAGCTTTTAAAGAAGTTTTACCAAGTGTTACTATGGTAGCAGTTTTTGATACAGCATTTCATCAAACTATGGATAATATTAGTTATTTGTATCCAGTGCCATATAGTTGGTATAAAGAACATGGTGTTCGTAAATATGGGGCTCATGGTACAAGTCATAGATATGTTAGCAGTTTAATAAGTAAACATATGAAAAAAGATGAGTTAAAAACAATTGTTTGTCATTTGGGTAGTGGTGGAAGTGTTTCAGCTATTAAAAATGGTGTTTGTATTGATACTTCAATGGGATTTACTCCACTTGCAGGTATTATGATGGGGACAAGAAGTGGTGATATTGATCCTTCTATTATTCCTTATGTAATGGAAAAAGAAGGTTTGAATGCAAGTGAAGTTGTTTCTGTTTTAAATAAGCAATCTGGTTTTTTAGGACTTAGTCAAAAGTATAGTGATGTTCGTGATATTTTAGAAGGAATTGATAAAGGGGATCAACAATGTAAATTAGCTTTAGATAAATATGTAAAAACTGTTGTAAATTATATTGCTAGTTATTATGTTGAATTAGATGGTGCAGATGTTATTTGTTTTACAGCAGGGGTTGGAGAAAATTCTATTCCAACACGTAAACTTATTGTAGAAAAGTTAGCTTGTCTTGGTGTAAAGATAAATGACGAAAAAAATAACGTAATGGGCGAATTTAAGGATATTACAGGTAGAGGTTCTAAAGTAAAGGTATTTGTTGTACCTACTAATGAAGAATTAATGATAGCACGTGATACTTTGGAGTTACTTAGAAAATAAAAAGTAATAGATAGGAATAGGTTATGTGGAAGAAAGTATATAAATTAATAAAAAAGTATGATACGATTGTTATTGCTAGGCATATTGGGGTTGATCCTGATGCTATGGGTAGCCAACTTGGTTTAAAACTTGCAATCGAATGTACTTTTCCTGAGAAAAAAGTATATGCTATTGGAAATGGTAGTTGTAAGTTTAATTATCTAGGAAAATTAGATAAATTTGAAAATATTGATAAGGAAAATGCTTTATTGATAGTTCTTGATACTCCAGATAAAAGAAGAATTGATGGAGCAATTCCTAGTGAGTATAAGGAATCTATCAAAATTGATCATCATCCTTTTGTCGAGGAGATTTGTACATTAGAAGTTATTGATGATACAGCATCTTCTACTTGTCAATTAATTATTGATCTTATCTATAAAACTAGATTAAAGCTAAATGCAAATAAAGAAGTGATGGAGAAACTTTTTATTGGTTTAGTTTCTGATACTAATAGATTTATTTTTAATAGTAATGGTGATTTGTTTTCTTGTGTTGGAAAGATAGTTAAAGATTATGATTTAGATATTGTTAAATTGTATCAAAATCTTTATATGCGTAGTATGAATGAAGTTAGACTACATGGTTATATTGCACAAAATATGATTATTACTGAAAATGGAGTTGGATATGTTATTTTAACAAACGAGATAATTACAAAGTTTCAAGCTGATTCTGGAAGTGCTGGCAATATGGTTAACGATTTTAATTATATTGATGAAATACTAGTATGGGCAATGGTTTCTGAAGATAAGAAAAATGATCTTGTTAAAATTAATATTAGATCAAGAGGTCCAGTTATTAATGAGGTTGCTGAAAAATATAATGGTGGTGGTCATAAAATGGCTAGTGGTGCTCGTGTTACGACAATGGAAGAAGCAAAATTATTGATAAATGATTTAGATAAAGTTTGTAAGAAATATATTAAGGAGGTAGGCTATGAAGATAACTGATGTTGATTTAATGATTAGTGCAGTTAGAAGAAGCCAGTATCCAACTGATGATAGTCCTGAGTTTATGTTAGTAGGAAGAAGTAATGTTGGAAAAAGTAGTTTTATTAACACTTTAGTTAATAGAAAGAATATGGCTCGTATTTCATCAAGACCAGGTAAGACTCAGACACTTAACTTTTATTTAGTTAATGATGATTTTTATTTAGTAGATGTTCCTGGATATGGATATGCTTCTGTTGATAAAAAGACACAAGAAAAATTTGGTAAAATGATTGAAGAATATTTAGAAAAACGTGATCAATTAAAAAGAGTTTTTATGCTAATTGATTTTAGAATTAAACCAACAGAAGATGATCGTTTAATGTATAATTTCTTAAAATATTATAATATTCCAGTTACTATTATTGCTACTAAGGTTGATAAAGTTGGTGGTAGTAAGAAAGCTAGTAATAAAAAGTCAATTTTAAATGCTTTAGATTTAGTTATGGGGGATGATTTAATATTATTTTCAAGCGCTACTAAGTTAGGTAGAGAAGAAGTATTAAATAAGATAGATGAAATTCTAAATACTAAGGTTGAAAGTAATAATGCTTCTTATGACGATATGGATGATTTAATTTAGTATATTGATAGGAAGGAAATATTTAAAAGGGGTTGTCCTCTTTTTTTTTATGAGTTAAAATAGATGTATAATAGAAGGAGTGATAAGAAGTGAGTACTGTTGAAACTAATAAAAAGCGAGTAGTTGATAAGAAAAGGATAATAGTAGTATTATTTGCAATACTTGGAATAGTAATAATAGGTACGAGTTTTGCTTTGTGGCAGTTAACATTTACTCAAAGTGGAACTAATGTTATAACAACAGGATGCTTAAAATTAACATTAACGGAAGATACGGATGCTATTAATTTAACTGATGCAACTCCAACTAGTGATGTAGATGGTAAAATGCTAAACCCATTTACGTTTACATTAGAAAATGTTTGTACTACAGAAACGGCATACGTTGTAAATTTAGAAACAGTAAGTAATGGAGATAAAATATTAGCAGATAACTATGTAAAAGTAAACTTAGTATCTGGAGGAAATGAGCTATTTCTTGATAAATTATTAATGGGGCATATTAACGAGGAAAAGGTATTAGAAGAAGCAAGTGTAGCATACAAACTATATCAAGGGAAGCTTGGTAATAAAGAGAAGGTATCTTTTAGTTTAAGATTATGGATGGATGAAGCAACAGAAGCAATTGATGAAGTAATGGAAGCTAGTTGGCAGGGGAAAATAACAGTGACAGCGTCTTATATTCCACCAGTTGATACTAAGAATATGATGGTTGCTATGGATGTTCAGACAAATGAATGGGGGGATTATGTTCTTAATAATACATATACTCAAAGTGGTAAGTATAAGGAAAAACTAGATAAGGTAGTTTTTCAGGATAAAATAGCACCATATGAAAGTGCAGATGAGGTAGTAGATTTTAGTGAAGCTAAAGATAGATCTGTTTTAGGATACTATGTAAAGGATGACTTAGCGGATGAAAACTCTAAATATACATTGTATATTCAAGCAAATGGAAGAATAAAGGTAAATCCAGTTGCATCTTATTATGGAATTATAGTTCAAAGCGTTGATGAACGTGGAAATTATTATTATAATGATAAAAATTATGTAGAGGGTTTAGAAAATTTAGATACATCTCTAGTAACAGATATGAGCTATATGTTTGCTTTTTGTAATAATGATAATTTAAATTTATCTAATTTTGATACCTCTAATGTTACAAATATGAAAAAGTTGTTTTATAATGTTAGAAAAGTAACTGAGTTAAATTTAGGTGATAAATTTTATACAAGTAGGGTAACAAATATGGAGTCAATGTTTGAAGATATGTATGGGCTACAAAAAATAGATTTAGGTAATAATTTTGATACTTCTAATGTTGTTTCTATGGAGTGGATGTTTAAATCATATAGGCAGAATAATTTAACTGAATTAAATTTAGGTGATAAATTTGATACAAGTAAAGTAGATAATATGCAAAGTATGTTTTATGGCTTATATAATTTAACTAATATTGTTTATGGTTCTAAATTTATTCATAAAACCGGTGTTAATACATCATCTATGTTTAGTGATTGTCCAGCCAATAAACCAACAGATCCATCATGGAATGGGGTTTTTTAGAAGGTTATTTATAAGTACAGATTTGTACTTTTTTCTTTTTCTTACATACAATACTTTGGGTGGTTATCTTGAAAATAGAAATGATAGATGAGGATAATTTTATTGTTTATTTGACAATTGATGCTTTTTTAGAGAAAGAAAATGAATCATGTATTGATATGGAAAATGAAGATAAGATAAAGAAATTTCTAAAGGATATAGTTTTAAGACTCAAGAAGAAACTTAAAAACAATTTCTTTGGTTATTATATGCTTACTGCTTATAAAGCTTATAATGTTTTTGTGTTAGAATTCGAAAGATTAGATGAATATCATATAGGAGTAGAACTTAATATAGTTCTTTATCTTAATAGTAAAATTTTCTTTAAATATGAAGAACCTACTTTAATTAAACCTGATTATTATTACGATGGCTATTTTTATAAAAAAATTGATGCAGTCTTTGATAGTTTAAAATATATAGAATTTGGTGGGTTTGTATATGATGAAGAGGTAGATAAATTAATTGAAAAAGGTACTTGTTTAAGCGATTAGGTACTTTTTTTTTGTTTTAATTTACTTAAGTTAACTTTTTTGCTATAATATGTGTAGAAATGGAGGTTGGTAGGTATGAAAATGCCAACTGTAGCCTTAGTGGGAAGACCAAATGTTGGAAAAAGTACAATTTTTAATAAAATAGTAGGTGCTAAGATATCAATTATTGAAGATACACCTGGTGTTACTAGAGATAGAATTTATAGTGAGGCAATTTATAAAAGTTTTAAGTTTAATTTGATTGATACTGGTGGTATTGATGTTTCTAAAGAAATATTTAATGATGAGATAAAGGTACAGGCTTCTATTGCTATAGATGAGGCTGATGTGATTGTTTTTGTTGTTGATGGTAAGGAAGGACTTAGTCAGAATGATTTAGCTGTTAGAGATATGCTTAGAAAGTGTAATAAGCGTGTTGTTGTAGCAGTTAATAAGGTTGATGTAAAGGCTTCTAAGGAACATTTATATGATTTTTATGAGCTTGGTTTTGACGATTATATTTGGATTAGTGCTGAACATAATATTGGAATGGGAGAACTTTTAGATAGTATTACAGAAGGATTTAATGAAGCTGATGTTGATAAAGAAGATTCTAGATTAAAGTTTTGTGTTATTGGTCGACCAAATGTAGGAAAGAGTAGTTTAATAAATGCGCTTCTTAATGAAGATAGGGTCATTGTAAGTGATGTTGCTGGAACAACAAGGGATTCCATAGATACAACTTTTAAATATCAGGGTGAAGAGTTTGTTGTGATTGATACGGCTGGTATGAGAAAAAAAGGTAAAGTTTATGAAGCTGTTGAAAAGTACAGTTTACTTAGGAGTCTTAGGGCAATTGATAGAAGTGATTTATGTTTGTTAGTTATTAATGCTGAAGAGGGGATTATTGAGCATGATAAACATATTGCTAGTTATGCTTTAGAAAAAGGAAAAGGCTTAATTATTGTTGTAAATAAATGGGATAAAGTAGAGAATCCTAATGTAAAAGAATATGAAAGAATTGTTCGAAGTGAATTTCAGTTTTTAAGTTATGCACCAATAGTTTATTTATCTGCTTTAACGAAGAAAAGGTTACATACATTAATGCCTGAAGTGTTAAAAGTTTCTGAGAATATTAAAAGAGAATTTAAAACTAGCATATTAAATGAAGTTATTAACGATGCTTATCAGCTTAATTTACCTCCTTCTTATAAAGGAAAACGACTTAAAATATATTTTGTTAACCAATCAGGAACAAAACCTCCAAAATTTACTTTTCATGTTAATAATAAAGGACTAGTACATTTTTCTTATGAAAGATATTTAGAAAATAAACTTCGTGAAAATTTAGAACTTGCTGGAACACCTATCGTTTTACAATTTAAAAATAGAGGTGAAGAATAGTGGGATTATTTAATTTTAAAAAACAAAATCCAAAAACGGTTATCGAAGGTCTTGATCGTGCTCAAAAGTTACTTGACGAGAGATTTGAGAAAAAACAGGTTTCTATAGAATATTATCAAAAACAGTCTATGGAATTTAGAAAAAAACGTGAGAAGTATGAAAAAAAAATTAAATAAATAGAATTATTAGCAATAACTAATCTTCTACATATAATGATGTAGGAGGTTTTTTTATGTTTGGAGATTCTTTTTTTAAAAAAGTAGAGGATAAGTCAGGTGTTGATAAGAATACAATTATTTCCCTTGCTAATAAACTACAAAATTCTAATATGAAAGATGAGAAGGTATTACATGATTTAGTTCAAGAGATTTCATCGCTTACAGGTAAGAGTGTATCTAAAGAAAAAGAGGATAAAATAGTTGGTGCAATATTAAAAGATAATGTACCCAATGACTTAGATAAGATGATATAAATCTGTATTAATCGTAAATTGTAAACTAATTGTTAATTTTTGTTGATTTTTGTACTAATTTATGCTATTTTTAGATTATAGTAGAGGGCTAGTAAAGACTTTATAGTTTTTGCTAGCTTTTTATTTGGAAGGAGTAGATTTTTATGAAGAATTTGAAGAAGGGATTGTTATTTAGTTCTTTGTTTACACTTGCTTTTTCATTAAATGTTACAGCTCTTACTGGGTATGGCTTTTCTGTTGGGACAAACTATGGAGATAGTAGTAAAAGCAAGGGGAGTGGAAGTAGTGTAGAAGAAGCTACAGCTGTTAGAGACTATCTTAATGCAATGGGTTATAGTACGACATTAGTTACTGTTCCTACAATGGCAGAGTTGACTTTTAACAGTAATGCTGGTAGACCTAGGTTAGAAAGTGATGTATTATATTTTTCGGGACATGCTGATCCAGTGACAATTCAGTGGAATTATTTGAAAAAAGGTGGTTCATATGCTGTTGGGATTGAGAGTCGTAATCAGAATGCTACTTGGGGAGGATACAGTTTTGTTGGACTTGGGCAATATAAGCTTTCTAATATTAAGTTGGCAGTATTTATGGGATGTAATACGGCTGCTGTTCCAGAAAATATGGGTAATCGTACTAATATAACGGTTTATACTAAGTCTCTTGGTGCTAGAACTACTATTGGTTGGGATAAGGAAATTGCTCAACTTGATAGTCTAAAATGGACTAGACGATTCTTTTCGGCTTTACAAGCTGGTTTTAATGTACAAGATGCTGCCAACTTTGCTAATAATGATTTATATTCTAATTCTAATATAAAGAGTAATTATGTTATGGGGGTTGGTACTGCTACACTTAATTCTAGTGCTACAGTTATGAGAAAAATTAGCAACTCTTATAGTGCTAAATTTGATGTTACCAGTGATAGTGTAAAAGATAATATAGCAAAATATATTGTAGATAATATTAATTTTACTTTTAATGAAGATGACTTTTTAATTGAAACAGTAAAAAATAGTAATGGAATAGTGTATGATTATTATTTTAGTCCATGTGGTATTAAAACGATATTAGGTTATACAGTAGTTATTGATAATAATAGTAACATTAGTGTGGTTGATAATACAGCTGGAATGAATTTAGAAGAGATACGTGATATTATTAATAAAAAGCTTTTAACTTCAGTTAAGTATTCTCGTTTAAATAATGATAGTGCAGTTGATTTAAATTTGTTTTTAAATGATGTTAATGAAGGTTATAGAAGAAATATTACCGATAAAGAGTTAGTTTATGATGTTTTAGATGACAAATTATATATGAGATATTTAGTTGAAGAGGCTGACATTATTAGCAATGCTAGAATGATAATTGAAAAGAGAATTGAGATGTAATTATGGTAAAGAAGGGTGATGAAGTTACTAATAGCAATGATAGTAAAATTGTTAATAACAGAAAATTCGAAAGAAAAAGTCGAAAAAGAAAAATTATAGCATTAATCGGTTTTGGTGCTGTTTTGGTATCAATTATTGATATTTTGATTGGTCATTATCATATTTTTGTAATACCGAAATGGAATCAGGAAAGACCAGAATTTTATTTTAAGCATGATGGAGTTAATTATTATTTAGGTGATGGTGCTGGTACTATTATGTTTTATGGATTTTTTCCAACTACATTGAAAAGAGAAATTAAAAGTGGTCGAGTGACAGTTGATGAACTTATTAGAAAATCTATTAAAACAGATCCGAAATGTTGGTGTAGAAGAATGTATTATACGACGTCTTTTGCTAAATTCATTTATTGTGGTAGTACTCCAGATGGTGAGAGGGTAATAATAATTCCAATTACATCAAAATTTGATGGGGAATATTGTTAAGTAAAGTTAGTTTAAGAAATTCTTTGGAATTTCTTTTTTTGTTTTCTCATATAGTTAAATGAATATTAAAAAGAAGAGAGTTGATTGTATGGAAAAGTCTGATATTATAAAAAATATTGCTCTACGTACTGGTGGAGATATCTATCTTGGGGTAGTTGGTCCAGTTAGATGTGGTAAGAGTACTTTTATTAAAAAGGTTGTAGAAAATTTAGTTGTACCAAATATTGAAGATGAATATGAACGTAAGCGTGCTCTTGATGAAATACCACAAAGTGCTCAAGGTAAAACGATTATGACAACTGAACCTAAGTTTGTACCTAATAATGCGGCTAAGATTAAGATAGATGATTTTGATTGTAATATAAGATTGATTGATTGTGTTGGATATTTAATAGATAAAGCTCAAGGTGCAGAGGATGAAAATGGTCCTAGATTAGTTAAAACTCCATGGTATGATGAGGTTATTCCTTTTAGTGAGGCAGCTGAAGTTGGAACAGAAAAAGTTATAAAAGATCATTCTACTATTGGTGTTGTAGTTACTACTGATGGATCAATTGGAGAGTTTAATAGAAGTGATTATTTAGAGGCAGAGACTCGCGTTATAAAAGAACTAAAAGAAATAGGAAAACCATTTATTGTTGTTTTAAATAGTACACATCCAATGCTTCCTGAAACTGAAAAAATTGCTGAATCTTTACGTGAAGAATATGATGTCGTAGTAATTCCTATGAATATAGAAAATATGACTACTAAAGATATGTATGATATTTTAAGGGAAGCTTTATATGAATTTCCGATTTTAGAAGTTAAAATAAATATGCCAGAATGGATAGCTATATTAAGTCATAAGCATGAAGTAAAGCGTAAATATATTGAGGCTATTAGAGAAAGTGTTGTAGAAATTGATAAATTACGTGATGTTAACATGATATGTGACCATTTCTTGGGGATTGATGAAATTTCTAAAGCTTATTTGTCAGAAGTTGATCCTTCAACAGGAGAAGTTGTTATTTCTTTAGAGGCACCTAATGATTTATATAATAGAATACTTACTGAAATAATTAAAGTTGATGTTACTAATAAAGCTCAATTACTTTCATTATTTCAAGAACTTAATGAGGCAAAGAAGGAATATGATCAAGTTAAATATGCTTTAAAAATGGTTAAACAAACAGGGTATGGTGTAGCAAGTCCATCTTTAGATGATATGAAATTAGATGCTCCTGAAATAACTAAACAAGGTTCTAGATATGGTGTAAAATTAAGAGCGACTGCTCCATCTATTCATATGATTAGAGTTGATGTAAATTCAACATTTGAACCAATTATTGGTAGTGAACTTCAAAGTAAGGAATTGATTAATTATCTTATGAAAGATAATGAAGTAGAACCATCAAATATTTGGAAAAGTGAAATATTTGGTAGAAGTTTAGATGTTATTGTACAAGAAGGGATTCAATCTAAAATTAGTTTAATGCCTGATAATATTCGTTTTAAATTACAAAATACATTAACTAAAATAGTAAACAAAGGTTCTAATAATATGATTGCATTTGTTTTATAATTATAAGATTTAGTTAATTGATAAAGTTGTATGTTAAAGTAACATATGGCTTTTTTATTGTTGTGAAAATTAGCAAAACAATAATAAATTTAGTGAAAATTGTTGTAATATAGCGATGAAGATTTAATGATGTTTGTTATAGTTAATTAAATTATTTTTCATGTTATAGAATAATTAATTTTATTCTTTTATCTTAAATGCTTGATTTTGTGCTATTTTCATGCTATTCTGTATATGTAAGCATGATAGGAATGCTTAATAAAAATAATTGGAGGTTTTTTACATGAAAAAAGTAGAATTAGTAGAATCAGTTGCTAAAAAAGCTGGATTAACTAAAGCTGATGCAGATCGTGCAGTTAGTGCTTTTATGGAAACTGTTGAAGAAGCATTAGTTAATGGAGATAAAGTACCATTAGTTGGGTTCGGAACTTTTGCAGTTTCAGAAAGAGCTGCTCGTGAGGGACGTAATCCTCAAACAGGTGCAACAGTTAAAATTCCTGCTAGAAAAGCAGTAAGTTTCAAAGCTGGTTCAGCATTAAAAGAAGCAGTAAATAAATAATAATGTTATAAAAAGCCTGTGTGGCTTTTTTGTTTGTTTAGGAGGATTACTATGAAAAAAATTATATTTTTAGTGCTTGTGTGCTTTTTTGTAGTTGGATGTACTAAAAATAAAGATACAGGAATTAATAAAATAGCAAAAAGTGAAGTTTATGATAATATTGCTACTGGTAAGTATGTTATTTTAGATGTTAGAGAAGAAGATGAATATAATGAAGGTCATATTGCTAATGCTATTAATATTTCAGTTAATAGTATTTATGAGGAGATAGAAAAAACTCTTGTAAATAAAAATCTTAATATTGTTGTTTATTGTAGAGGTGGTTCTAGAAGTCTAGAAGCTTCAAAGAAGTTGGTTGAATTAGGTTATGTAAATGTTTATGATATGGGTGGTATTGTAAACTGGGAATATGATTTAGTAAAATAACAGGAAACTGTTGTTTTTCTTTGTTTAATTGTGACAAGTAGAATAAATAGACATAACTGTTTTTTCATTATTTATGTTATAATTAGTTAGGTGATATAATGCTAGAAGATGCGTTAAAATTATTAAAAAAAATAGAAGATTGTGGATTTAAAGCATACATAGTAGGTGGTTTTGTTAGAGATTATTTACTTGGTATAGAATCAGTCGATGTAGATATATGTACTAATGCTAAACCTGTTGATATAAAGAACATTTTTAATGATGTTCAAATTTCTCATGAAGATTATGGAAGTGTTACTGTTATTATTAGAAATATTAGATATGAAATAACAACATTTAGAAGGGAAATCAAATATATAAATAATAGAAAGCCAGTTGAAATAGAGTATATCAATGATGTAGAAACAGATTTAGTAAGAAGAGATTTTACAATTAATTCTTTACTTATTGACAGTAGTGGAAAAGTAATTGATTTACTTGGTGGAAAAAGTGATTTAGATAAAAAAATAATTAAAACTATTGGTGATAGTGATAGAAAATTCAGTCAAGATTCACTTCGAATACTTAGAGCTATTAGGTTTGCTAGTATTTTAAATTTTGAACTTGATGATTCAGTTTCTAGAGCTATTATTAATAATAAGGAATTGTTACGTGATTTATCTTATTATAGAAAAAAAGAAGAACTTGATAAGATTTTTACTAGTACAAATGTTAAGCATGGTGTTAAGTTATTAAAAGAACTGGGACTTATTGAAATATTAGAACTAAAAAATTTAGAAAAAATAGATAATTTTGATGATTTACTTAGTGTTTGGGCTAGACTTGATGTTAAAGACAAGTATCCTTTTACTAAAGTAGAAAGAGAACAAATGAGTAAAATTGTTAAAGTTTTAGATTTAGATAATTTAGATATAACAGTTTTATATAAATATGGTTTATATGTTAATAGTGTTGTTGGTAATATAAAAGGATTAGATAAGACAGCTATTACTAAGAAATATAACGAATTACCAATAAAATCAAGAAGTGAAATAAAAATAAACGGAGCTGAAATTGGTGAAATTTTAGGAAGGGTTCCAGGGGATTATATGAAAGATGTTTTTGATGATTTAGAAAGAGAAATTTTATTTGGTAATTTAGCTAATGAATACGAAGATATAAAAAAATATATAGTTACTAAATTTTTATAGTATTTATGTACATTTTATGTCTTTTTTGATATACTAAACATCATTATTAGTTTGGGGTGATAAGGTGAAAAGTGCAAAGTTGATTGATTTACTTAAAGAGGGTAATTTTGTTGTTCCGATATATTTGTTTAAGTTGAAAGATAAATTTGATCTTGACTTTGAAAATTTTGTTTTTCTTGTTTATTTAACTAATTTAGGAGCAAGTTTTCCTTTTAATCCGAAAGCTATAGCTAATGATTTAGGTTATACGGTTAGCGATATTATGATGAAAATCTCTATACTTACTGAAAAAAGGCTTGTTAATGTTGAAGTAATAAAGAATGAGAAGGGAATAATGGAAGAATATCTTTCTCTTGAATATTTTTATAATAAAATTTCGAATATTATTTTAGAAGATATTAGTTTTAAACCAGCTAGTGTGGTATCGACAGTTAATGTTTATGAAACAATTGAAGAAGAATTTGGAAGACCGCTTAGTCCTATGGAGTTAGAACTTGTTAGGGCGTGGATTAGTAGTGGTACTTTGGAAGAGGTTATAATAGAGGCAGTTAGAGAGGCCAGTATGAAAGCTATTTATAATATGAGTTATATTGATAAAATTCTTTATGAATGGGGAAAACAGGGTCTTAAGACAAAAGAGGCTATATCAAGGTATAAAAATAAATTTAAAGAAGAAAAGAAAAATACTAAAAAAATTGATGTTTTTGAGTATAATTGGTTGGATGAGAATGATGAATGAAAGAGTATGTAAAATAGAAAATTATTTGGAAGAATTGTATCCAGATGCTTTTTGTGAATTGAAGTTTAATAAAGATTATGAATTGCTTTTAGCTGTTGTTATGAGTGCTCAAACTACTGATAAAAGAGTTAATCAGGTTACTGATATATTGTTTAAAAAGTATGATAGTTTGGAGAAGTTGAAGGATGCTTCAATAAGCGATATTGAAAATATTATTAAACCTATTGGGACTTATCATAAAAAGGCAATTTTTATAAAAGAAATAGCAACGAATCTTGTAGACTTGTATGATTCTAAAATGCCACAGGATAGAAAGTTACTTGAAAGTTTGCCTGGTGTTGGTAGAAAGACAGTTAATGTTGTATTAAGTGTTTTATATGATTATCCTGCTATTGCTGTAGATACTCATGTTGAGAGAGTTTCTAAAAGATTAGGTTTAGCTTATAAAAATGATGATGTATATAAAGTTGAAATGAAGTTACAGAAAAAATTTAAAAGAAAAAATTGGTCAAAAAGACATCACCAATTAATTTTTTTTGGTAGATATAAATGTAAAGCACAGAGACCAGAGTGTAGTTCATGTAAACTTTTAGATATTTGTAAATATAATAGCAAATAGTTTCTTTTTAGTTAATTTTGTGCTAGTATATATTAATTTTTATGATTTTTTTTGTAAAATACTTTACATTTTAAGTATTTTATGTTATAATATGGCCTGAATTGTTGGAGGGGTTTTATGAAAAATATAATTAAGAGTGATAAGAAATATATTATGCTTTTATGTGGTATTGTTGGTTCTTTTCTTCCTGTTGTATCTTTCTTATTTCCATATAGACATAATGTTGTTAATACACAATCTAAGTTTTTGGCATCAAATAGTAATAGTACGGTATTTAATGAAGCATCAATTTCTTTAGATTCTGCTTCTAGAAGTAATGATGTAAAGTATTTATCAGATATGGAGTATATAAAAGATCAATCTTCTGTTGGATATGGAAATGTTGTGCTAGATGCTAATATTGATTCACATCTTAACAATGGTTTACTTACTTTGATTGTTGATGGTAATAAAAGAACATTTATAAAAGGAGTACTTGCTCATGCAACATCAACACTTGTTTACGATTTAAGTGGCCAAGATTTTGATTATTTTACTACATATTATGGTGTTGATACTAGTCAAGAGAATAAAGGTAATGGGGTTAAATTTTCTATTTATACATCAAGAGATGG